>JBAUUA010000395.1:0-3430 GCA_049582465.1 Bradyrhizobium sp.
GAGGGACTGGCGCGCTCGCCGCGGCATAAATCCGGCGTGGCGATGCGGTTTCCCCGCATCAACCGGCTGCGCTGGGACAAGCCGCCGCGCGAGGCCGACCGGCTGGAAACGCTGGAGCGGATGCTGAAGGCCGACGCAACCGCCCAATCCTTGACGGCAGGCGGCCATTGACGCCAACAGGCGGGTTCCCCATCTGCCCTGTACCGACTACACTATGCGGCGACTTCGCGCGCGGGAGACCATCAATGGCCAACGACACCAGGGAATTGCCGGCAGCCAATGACGGCGTCAGCCGCTTTCTCGGCGGCTCGCCGCTCGCCGTGGCGTTCCGGCTGGTCCTGCTGTCGATCCTGGTCGGCGTGGTGCTCGCGGCGATCGGCTTCGATCCCTGGAACATCATCGAGAGCATCCGGCTGTTGTTCCAGCGGCTGTGGAATCTCGGCTTCGACGCCATCAACTGGCTGTGGCGCTACTTCCTGCTCGGCGCCGTGATCGTGATCCCGATCTGGCTGTTGTCGCGGCTGTTCGGCGCGCCGCGCGGGCGATAGAGGTTCCGCGCACGCAGGTTCGCTGATTCCCGTGTCCAGAGTTACGAGCGCGCAGGTCTTTGCCATCGCGGGTCCGGCGATGGTGGCGAACCGGACCACGCCGCTGATCGGCATCGTCTCGACGATCGCGATCGGGCGGCTTGGAGACGCCACCCTGCTTGGCGGCGTCGCCATCGCGTCGTTCATTTTCGAATGCCTGATCTGGCTGTTTGCGTTCCTGCGCATGAGCACCGTCGCCTTCGCGGCGCAGGCGCTCGGCGCCGGCGAGATGCTGGAATTGCGCGCCGTGTTCGTCCGCGGCCTGGTCGTCGCCGCGCTGACCGGCACGGGCCTGATCGTCCTGCAAATCCCGCTGGCCACGGTCCTGCTCGACACGATGGGCGGCAGCGAGGGCGTGACGCGCGCGGCACGGACGTACTTCATCATCCGGATCTGGTCGGCGCCACTGGCGCTCGCCAACTATGTCGTGCTTGGCTGGCTGATCGGACAGGCGCGCGCCAGGCTTGCGCTGGCCGTGCAGATCGCGATCAACCTCATCAACATGGCGGCCACCATGTTCCTGGTGCTGGTCGCAAACACGGGCATAGCAGGCGCGGCGAGCGCCACGGTGATCGCGGAGGCCGCCGGCCTCCTGCTCGGCATGCGCATTGCGCGCCGCCTCACAAGCGGGCAACCCGCCATCCCCCGCGCGACGCTGCTTCAACGGGACAAGCTGATCAGCATGTTCGGCGTCAACCGCGACATCATGATCCGGACCGCGTCGCTGATCTCCGTGTTCCTGTTTTTCACCTCGCAGGGCGCGCGCGCCGGCGACGTGACGCTGGCCGCCAATGCGGTTCTGAACAATTTTCTCCTGATCAGCGCCTTCTTCCTCGACGGCTTTGCCAATGCCGCCGAGCAGCTCTGCGGCCGCGCCTTTGGCGCGCGTGACAGGCCGGCGTTCTCCGGCGCGGTCCAGCTGGTGATCTCGTGGGGATTTGCGTTCGCGCTCGCCGTGACCGCCGTTTTCGCGCTGTTCGGCCCCTTGCTGATCGAGTTCATGACCGCGAGCGCGGACGTCCGCCAGAGCGCGCGCGACTATCTGCCGTTCGTGGTGGTGTCGCCGCTGCTTGGCGTATTCGCCTTCGGCTTTGACGGGGTCTATATCGGCGCCACCTGGGCGCGCGAGATGCGCAATTTGATGATGCTGTCACTGCTGCTGTTCCTCGGCGCCTGGCTCGCCCTGCGGTCGTTCGGCAATGCCGGGCTGTGGGCTGCGTTCCTGGTGCATTACGCTGCGCGCGGCGGGTTGCAGGCGCTGCGCTATCCGGCGATGCTGCGCGCGTCATTCCGGCAGCAGAAGGTGCCGGGCTAGAGCATAATCGGTTCTGATAGAATCAGAACCGAAGCTCTAGATTCTCATTTTAACGCGTTTTCTTCACGCGAACCGGTGCCCACTTCGCTTGAAAACGCTTTAGTTGCGGGAAATCAGGCCATGCAAGTGCGATTTGTCGGCTGCGGCGACGCGTTCGGTTCCGGCGGAAGATACAACACCTGCTTTCATGTCACGGGCCAAAGCGCCAATTTCCTGATCGACTGCGGCGCCTCCTCGCTGCCGGCCCTGAAGCTGCTGAATATCGTGCGCGACGAGATCGACCTCATCCTGATCACGCATTTTCACGGCGATCATTTTGCCGGGTTGCCGTTCCTGCTGCTCGACGCGCAGTTTTCGCGCCGCACCCGGCCGCTGGTGATCGCGGGACCAAAGGGAATCGAAACGCGGCTGACGCAGGTGATGGAAGCCCTATTCGAGAGTTCATCGAAGACAAAGCAGCGGTTCGAGCTTTCGGTGGTCGCGCTCGAACCCGAACGAACGCAAACCTTCGGCGCGGTGACGGTAACGCCGTTTCCGGTCATCCATGGCGACTCCGGCGGCCCGTTCCTGGCCTACCGGGTCGAGACCGAAGGCCGCGTCATCGCCTACAGCGCCGACACCGAATGGACGGAGAAGCTGGTTGCGGCGGCGCGCGAGGCCGATTTGTTCATCGCCGAGGCGTATTATTACGACAGGGTCGTGAAGAACCATCTCAACCTGACGACGCTGGAGGCGCATCTTTCCGAGATCAAGCCGAAGCGGCTGGTGCTGACCCATATGAGCGACGACATGCTGGGAAGGCTGGATACGCTGGCCTACACGACGGCGAGCGACGGCATGATCGTGGAGATGTAGACTATTCTTTCGTCATTGCGAGGAGCGAAGCGACGAAGCAATCCATACCTCGCCGCACTCAACGATGGATTGCTTCGCTTCGCTCGCAATGACGGGTTTAACATCCGGATTCCATTGACCGCCGCGCTAGCTGACCGGCCAGTCCTCGGCCGTGATCGTCGCCGCATCGGCGCCGACGATTTCGGACAGCGCGTCGCGCCCCGTCCGCAGCATCGTCGCGGCGAGGTCGTTCTTGATGTCGTCGACGAGGCCAAGGCCTTTGTAGATCAGCGACGAATAAAGCTGGATCAGGCTGGCGCCGGCGCGGATCTTCGTTAGCGCCGCGCCGCCCGAGTCGATGCCGCCGACGCCGATAAGGGGAAACGCGCCCTCGGCGCGCACATAGGTCTCGGCCACCATCCGCGTCGACAGCCGGAACAGCGGCCGCCCCGACAAGCCCCCCTGCTCTTTCGAGCGGACCTGTTCGCGCAAGGTCGAGGGCCGCGCCAGCGTGGTGTTGGCCACGATCATGCCGTCGACGCGCCGCGAGCGCGCGATATGCACGACATCGTCGAGCTCGGCGAGGCTGAGATCGGGCGCGATTTTCAGAAGCACCGGCGAATCGCCGGCGTTCCGGCGCACTCGCTCGCGTGCGTCGATCATCTTGGCCAGGAGATCGTCGAGCGCCCCGGCC
>JBAUUA010000396.1:0-1940 GCA_049582465.1 Bradyrhizobium sp.
GGTTCCGATCGGCATCGGGGAAGCGCGTGGTGACGGCATTGCGCGCGCGGGTCTCGATCCGGACATGCGTGGTGCGATCGGCGAGGCCGAACATCAGTAGCGCCTGCGGGCGATGCTTGGCGATGAGTTCGGGAAGTTCCCGGTCGACGGTCGCGTAAGTGACGTGGAAGATGTGGCCGGTCAGTTCGACATCGGCAAATGCCGGCCGGCGCAACTGCGTCAGGCGTTTCACCAGCGGCATCGTCGGGTTGAACGGCGCACCGGGAAAGGGCCCGAAGCCGGTGATGAGGATGCGCAGCTTCTCGTTCATGTCACCTCAGCATATCAGCGATCTGGTCCGCCGCCAGCGCCGGCGTGACGCGGCCGTCGGCGACGTCGGCCTCGATCTTCCGCACTTTGGCGCGGATCGCAGGATCAGCGCGCAGCCGCGCCATCATCCGCTGCTCCAGCATCGACCACATCCATCTGATCTGCTGCTGGCGCCGCCGCGCGGCGAATTCGCCCGACGCGTTCATGGCGGTGCGGTGATCGAGAATCTTCTGCCAGAGATCGCCGATGCCGGCGCCGGTCAGCGCCGAGTAGGTCACGACCGGCGGATGCCAGTGCTCCGAACGGGGGCTGAGGATATGCAGCGCGCCGCGATATTCGGCCGCGGCGAGATTGGCGCGCTTGACGTTGTCGCCGTCAGCCTTGTTGATCGCGATCATGTCGGCGAGCTCGACCAGGCCCTTCTTGATACCCTGCAGCTCGTCGCCGGCGCCCGGCAGCATCAGCGCCAGGAAAAAATCGGTCATGTCGCAGACCGCCGTCTCGGATTGCCCGATGCCGACGGTTTCCACCAGCACGACGTCGAAGCCGGCGGCCTCGCACAACAGCATCGCCTCGCGGGTTTTCGCCGCGACCCCGCCGAGCGTGCCGGAGGCCGGCGAGGGCCGGATATAGGCGTTGTCGGAAGCCGACAGCCGCGCCATCCGGGTCTTGTCGCCGAGGATCGAGCCGCCGGTCCGGGCGGAGGAGGGGTCCACCGCGAGCACCGCCACCTTGTGGCCGCGCTCGATCAGGAACATCCCGAGCGCGTCGATGGTGGTGGATTTGCCGACCCCGGGCGAGCCGGTGATGCCGACGCGGACGGCCTTGCCGGTGTCGGGCAAGAGTTGCTGCACCAGATCGCGGCTTGCGGCCTGATGATCGCCGCGCCGGCTTTCGATCAGCGTGATGGCACGCGCCAGCGCCGCGCGGTGCCCGGCGCGCAGGTCTTCGCTTAGCTTGCCTATGTCGGGCTGACTACGGCCGGTCATTGCGTATCGTCATCGTCGCCCTTCGGCCGCGCGCCACCGAAAATCTTGGTTCCTTCCGGCGACAGGTCGGCCTTCAGGGTTTCCCACGGCACGAACGCTGTATATTCGCCTTCGGCATAGGGACCGACCGCGTAGGGCGGATAGTGAAAGGTCAGGCCAGAGCTCTTGCCCGCCTCGGTCGACGGCGCCAGCGTCGCCGCGCCGATCTTGAGCAGTTTGGGCTCGACGCCCTTGTACCATTCGGCGGTGGCGGTATCGCTGGTTTCGCGTTTCTTCTTTTCGGCGTTCAGCGAGGCGATCACGGCCTTGCGCATCGCCGTCAAGGTCGGGCCGTTGTCGGCGGTTTCGGTGAAGAAGGGGCGGATGCTGATACGCTTCCTGGCGGCGGAATCCCACAGGATGGTGTTGACGTCCGAATTCGGATGGGCGCCGCCGGTGTTCAAGTAGTCGGATCTGACTACGCTGACATAATGTCCGTCGACAACCGAGCGGACGCCATATTTGCGTTCGAGCGTCCAGGCACCGTCGCGAAACATCATCGGGTCCTGCTTGCGCGAGGCCGCCGCGTCAGCGGCATTCTTGTCCATCCACTGCCTGCCCTCGGCGAGACAGTCGGCGGTGAGCGCCGGATCGGCCTTGATC
>JBAUUA010000397.1:0-8100 GCA_049582465.1 Bradyrhizobium sp.
ATCGAACACGACACCCGGGATCGGATTCTCGTGGTGGCGGAGCGGCTGTTTCGCGAGATCGGCTACCAGAAGACCACGGTCGCCGACATCGCCAAGGTGCTGCGGATGAGCCCGGCGAACGTCTATCGCTTTTTCGATTCGAAAAAGGCGATCCACGAGGGCGTCGCGCGCACGTTGATGGGCGGGGTCGAGGACGCCGCCCAGGCCATCGCGGCCAAGTCCGGACCGGCGGCCGCCCGCCTGCGCGAACTCATCATCACCATCCATCGCATGAACTCGGAGCGTTATGTCGGCGATTCCAAGCTGCATGAGATGGTCGAGATCGCGATGGAGGAGAGCTGGGAGGTCTGCGTCGCCCATATGCAGCGGCTGACGGAGACCATCGCCCAGGTCATCGCCGAGGGTGCCGCGTCGGGCGAATTCGACGCCTCGGACGTAGCCTTGGCGGCGATGTGCACCTGCACCGCGATGATGCGGTTCTTCCATCCGCAGATGATCGCGCAAGCCGCCAGCAAGCCGGGGCCTTCGCTGGACCAGATGGTCGATTTTGTCCTGGCGGGGCTGACCTCGCGCAAGGCGGCAGGCAAATAGCCCCATCCGTCATTGCGAGCGTAAGCGAAGCAATCCATCGGGCCGCATCACGAAAGCTGGATTGCTTCGTCGCTTGCGCTCCTCGCTATGACGGCTAGAGTCCCGGTTCAATTTGCGAGGAATACCGCGTGGACGCATCGAGCCCGAAAGACCTGCATTATTACGAACCGAAAAACGGCCACGGCCTCAGGCACGACCCCTTCAACGCCATCATCGCCCCGCGGCCGATCGGCTGGATTTCGTCGCGGGATGCCAGGGGCAACATCAATCTCGCGCCCTACAGCTTCTTCAACGGTTTCTGCTACACCCCGCCCATCATCGGCTTTTCCTCCACCTCCTGGAAGGACAGCGTCGCCAACATCCAGGAGACCGGCGAATTCGTCTGGAATCTCGCGACCATGGACCTGGCGAAGCAGATGAACGCGACCGCGGCGCATGTCGCCCACGACGTCAGCGAGTTCACGATCGCCGGGCTGACGGCGGTGCCCGGAAAACTCGTCAACGTGCCCCGGGTCGGGGAAAGCCCGGTTTCGTTCGAATGCAAGCTGACGCAGATCATCCAGTTGCAGGGCGCCGACGGCAAGAAAGCGCAGGCTTGGCTCACCCTCGGCGAGGTCGTCGCCGTGCATATCGACAAGGCGATGATCAAGGACGGCGTCTACCAGACCGCGCTGGCGCGGCCCATCGTGCGCGCCGGCCGACGGGGCGACTATTTCGAGATCAGGCCCGAGGCGATGTTCGAGATGGTCCGGCCGGATTGATTTTCTTCGCCCTCTCCCGGCTCTTGGCGGGGAGAGGTAAGCGGCCGAGTTTGGAACCGAAGCACCGGACCGCCGTTATCGTGCCGCCCGCGCCTTGGATCAATTTCGCTTTATTTTCAGTGCGAAGTGTTCACCGAAATCCCACGCTTTCCGCTAAACTGAACCGTCTTCTGGCATAGGCGGGCCGGCCGGGTCATGCCGCCCCCCGACCATGAGGAGATCGCCATGAGCAGTTTTTCCTTTCGCCGCGACATCATCACCAGGCCGATCTTTTCCTGGGCCCATGGCGTGCTGCCGGCAATGTCGGATACCGAGCGCGAGGCGCTGGAGGCCGGCGATGTCTGGTGGGACGCCGACCTTTTCACCGGCAATCCGGACTGGTCGAAGCTGCTCGCCACCGCGCCCGCGACGCTGACGGCGGAAGAGCAGGCCTTCCTCGCCGGCCCGGTCGACGAGCTCTGCGCCATGCTCGACGACTGGAAGATCAACTGGGAATGGCGCGACCTGCCGCCGGAAGCCTGGGACTTCATCAAGCAGAAGAAATTCTTCGGAATGATCATCCCGAAGGAGTATGGCGGGCTCGGCTTCTCGCCCTATGCGCATTCGGAAGTGGTGCGCAAGATTTCGACGCGCTCGGTGACCGCCGCGGTCACCGTGATGGTGCCGAATTCGCTCGGCCCCGGCGAACTCCTGATGCGGTTCGGCACCAAAGACCAGCAGCAGCAATGGCTGCCGCGGCTGGCCGACGGCCGCGAGATTCCCTGTTTCGGCCTGACCAGTCCCGAGGCCGGCTCCGACGCCGCCTCGATGATCGACAGCGGCATCATCTGCAAGGGTACTTTCGAAGGCCGCGAGGTGCTGGGCCTGCGTCTCAACTGGCACAAGCGTTACATCACGCTCGGCCCGGTCGCGACGCTTTTGGGCTTGGCCTTCAAGGCCTTCGATCCCGATCATCTCGTGGGTTCACAGGATGAGCTCGGCATCACCGTGGCGCTGATCCCGACGCATCTCGCGGGCGTCGAGATCGGCCGTCGGCATCTGCCGGCGATGCAGGTGTTCCAGAACGGCCCGAACTGGGGCCGCGATGTCTTCATCCCGATGGACTACATCATCGGCGGCCAAGAGCGCCTCGGCCAGGGCTGGAAGATGCTGATGACGGCGCTCGCCGCCGGCCGCGGCATCTCGCTGCCGTCATTGTCGGCCGCGGGTGCGGCCTTTGCCGCACGCACCACCGGCGCCTATGCGCGGATTCGCGAGCAATTCAACGTGCCGATCGGTAAGTTCGAAGGCATCGAGGAGCCGCTGGCGCGGATCGCCGGCACCGCCTATCTGCTCGACGCGGCGCGGCGGCTGACCTGCGCCGCGCTCAACCAGGGCCACCATCCCGCGGTCATCTCTGGCATCATGAAGCTGCAGGCGACCGAGCGGATGCGGATCGCGATCGACGATGCCATGGATATCCATGGCGGCAAGGCCGTGATCGACGGCCCGCAGAACTACATGGGCAGCCTCTATCGTTCAGTGCCGGTCGGCATCACGGTGGAGGGCGCCAACATTCTTACCCGCAATCTCATCGTGTTCGGGCAGGGCGCGATCCGCGCTCATCCTTATCTGCTGGATGAGATGAACGCGCTGGGTGAGCAAGACCGCGCTAAAGGGTTGGATGCCTTCGACAAAGCGTTCTGGAAACATATCGGTCACAGCTTCACCACGCTGTTCCGTGCCTGGGGCCGCAACTGGACCGGTGGCGCCTTTGCGCCGGCGCCTGACGCGGGCGATGCGACCCGATTCTATCGCCAGCTCTCCCGCTATTCGTCGGCGTTCGCGCTCTGCGCCGACATGGCGCTGCTGACGCTCGGCGGCGCCTTGAAACGCAAGGAGATGCTGTCGGCCCGCTTCGGCGACATCCTGTCCGAACTCTACCTCTTGTCCGCCGCGCTGAAACGCTGGCAGGACGAGGGCCGGCAGCCGGCTGATTTCGCCGCGCTGGAGTGGTGCATGGCAAGCGGTTTTCGCACCATCGAGAACCGCTTCGCCGAAATCCTCGCCAATCTGCCTAACCGCTTTGTCGCCACGTTGCTGAAATTTGTGGTGCAGCCGTTCGGCGCCCGCGTGCTCGGTCCCTCCGACCGCGTGGTCCATCTATGCGCGCAGCTGGTGCTGGAGCCATCGGCGGCGCGCGACCGCCTGACGCCGGATCTGTCGCATGTCGACGACGACGGTGGCGTCGCGCGGCTGGAAAAGGCGTTCCTGCTGGTCACCGCCGCCGAGGACATCGCCAAACGATTGCGCGCCGCCCGTATCCACGACTTGAAGGAAGCCGTGAAGAAGGGCGTCATCACCCAAGCCGAAGCCGACCGGCTTGCGGCGGCGCATGAGGCGGTTGCGAAAGTCATCGAAGTCGACGACTTCGCGCCGGAGGCGCTGTCGCCGATTTACAAGAAGCCGGCCGATGTGCATCAGTTCTTTCAGGAGCTCGGCGAGCAGAGGGCGGCAAGCTGATGGCGCGACCGGTTTTTATCATCGACGGCAGCCGGACGCCGTTCCTGAAGGCGCGCTCCGGCCCGGGGCCGTTCACTCCGGTCGATCTCGCCGTGCAATGCGGCCGGCCGCTGCTTGCCCGGCAACCCTTCGCGCCGACCGCCTTCGACCAGGTCATACTCGGTTGCGTCAACGTCATTGCCGACGAGATGAACCCGGCGCGCGTCGCGGCGCTGCGGCTCGGCATGGGCGAAGCGATGGTGGCGTTCACGGTGCAGATCAATTGCGGCTCCGGCATGCAGTCGATCGACACCGGCTACCGCTATATCCGCGAAGGCGTCTCCGATCTGATCCTCGCCGGCGGCGCCGAAGCGCTGAGCTACGCGCCCCTGGTGTGGCCGCAGGCCGGGGTGCGCTGGTTTGCCGGCCTTGCCGGCGCCAAGGGCATTCTGGCGAGGTTGGCTGCGCTGGCGAAAACGCGGCCCGCTTTTTTCAAGCCAATCATCGGCGTGGAGCGCGGGCTTACCGATCCCATCACCGAACTCAATATGGGCCAGACCGCCGAAGTGGTCGGCCATCTCTTCGGCATCACCCGCGCCCAGTCGGACGCCTATGCTGCCGAAAGCCACAAGCGGCTGGCCAACGCGCAGGCGCAAGGCTTCCTCAAGGGCGAGGTCGAGACCGTCTTCGCCCGCGACGGCAAATTCTACGATCACGACGACGGCGTGCGGCCGGACTCGACGCCGGAGACACTGGCAAAACTGAAACCGGTGTTCGAGCGGCCCTGGGGCCAGGTCACCGCCGGCAATTCCTCGCAGATCACCGACGGCGCGTCCTGGACTATCCTCGCCTCGGAAGAGGCGGTCGCGAAGCATGGCCTGGTGCCGAAGGCCGTGATCGTCGACAGCCAGTGGTCGGCGCTCGATCCCTCCATCATGGGCCTCGGCCCGGTGCTGTCGGCGACCGAGCTCTTGAAGCGCAACAAATTGTCGCTTGGCGATATCGAGACCTGGGAATTGAACGAGGCGTTTGCGGCGCAGGTGCTGGGGTGTCTGGCCGCCTGGAATGACGACAAGTTCTGCCGCGAGATCTTGGGCCTCGACGGCGCCGCGGGCGAGATCGACCGCACGAAACTCAATGTCGATGGCGGCGCCATCAGCCTCGGCCATCCCGTCGGCTGCAGCGGTAACCGCATTGTGCTGCATCTCGTCAATGCCATGAAGCGGCTGGGCACCAGGCGCGGCATTGCCACCGAATGCATCGGCGGCGGGCAGGGCGGTGCGATGCTGATCGAGACGGTGTGATGATGGATTCCAGGGTCTTGGACGTTCTCGCTGACCGCGTGCTCGAACTCGGGCCGAAGCCTGAGAAGAACGGTCCCTATCGCAATTTCGAGCTCACCCGCGACGCCGATGGCATCGCCTGGCTGCTGTTCGACCGCGAAGGCGCCAGCGCCAATACGCTGTCGGCCGACGTCATCGAGGAACTCGACACCGTGCTGGCCGCGCTGGAAAGCCAGCGCCCGGCAGGCCTCGTCATCCGCTCGGCAAAAAAGTCCGGCTTCATCGCCGGGGCCGACGTCAACGAATTCCGCGGCGCGACCGATCCCCGCGCCGTCGAGACCGCCATCGGCCGGGCGCATGCGGTGATCGACCGCCTCGAAAATCTGAAAGTGCCGAGCGTTGCGGTCATCCACGGCTTCTGCCTCGGCGGCGGCCTCGAGGTCGCGCTCGCCTGCCAGTCGCGCATTGCGATCGACGGCGCCCGCTTCGGCTTTCCCGAGGTGATGCTCGGCCTGCATCCTGGGCTCGGCGGCACCGCGCGCTTCACGCGGCTGGTCAATCCGATGCAGGCGATGACCCTGATGCTGACCGGCAGGACCATCGACGCGCGGCGGGCAAAATCGCTCGGGCTGGTTGACGCCGTGGCGCAGGAGCGCCATGTCCGCAATGCCGTGAAGGACGCGCTGTTCGGCCATCTCAAACGCGCCCGGCCGGGTTTCCTCAACACGATTCTGAACTTCACCCCGGTGCGCGGCTTCCTTGCAAACCGGATGCGGGCCGAGGCCGAAAAGGCCGCGCCGCATGAGCATTATCCCGCGCCCTACGCGCTGATCGAGCTCTGGGAAAAGCACGGCGGCGACAAGGCGGCGATGCTGGCGGCCGAAAAGACCTCGTTCGCCAATCTGATGGTGACGCCGACGGCGCAGAATCTGATCCGGGTGTTCTTCCTGCGCGAGCAGATGAAGAAGCTCACCGGCCACGGCAACACGGTCGGCCATGTCCATGTCATCGGCGCCGGCGCGATGGGCGGTGACATCGCCGCCTGGTGCGCCGGTCAGGGTCTGCGGGTGACGCTCGCCGACATGAAGCCGGAGCCGATCGCCGGCGCCGTGAAGCGGGCGTCGGACCTGTTCGGCAAGATCCTGCGCAAGCGCACCGATGTGCGCGACGCGCTGGACCGGCTGGTGCCGGATATGGACGGCGAGGGCGTCCGCAGCGCCGACCTGATCGTCGAGGCGGTGCCGGAAAAGCTCGAGCTGAAGCAGAAAGTCTATGCCGGGCTCGAGCCGAAAATGAAGCCGGGCGCGATACTTGCGACCAATACCTCAAGCATCCCGCTGCAGGATCTTCGCACCACGCTGCAACGGCCGGAGCGGCTGGTCGGGCTGCACTTCTTCAATCCCGTCTCGCGGCTGCAACTGGTCGAGGTCGTCAGCCATGACGGCAGCGATCCCGGCATGCTGAAGGAGGCGCTGGCCTTTGTCGGCGCCATCGACCGGCTGCCGCTGCCGGTCAAGAGCTCGCCGGGCTTCGTCGTCAACCGCGCGCTGACGCCCTACATGCTGGAGGCGATGCTGATGCTGGACGAGAACATCGACAAATCAGCCATCGATGCGGCCGCTGAGAAATTCGGCATGCCGATGGGGCCGATCGAACTCGCCGACCAGGTCGGTCTCGATATCTGCCTCGATGTCGGCGACATGCTGCGTTCGAAATTCGGCGATTTGCTGCCGCCGACGCCGGCCTGGCTGCGCGACAAGGTCGCCCACGGCGAGCTCGGCCGCAAGACAGGCAAGGGCTTCTATGTCTGGAAGGACGCCAAGGCCGACAAGGCGCCGGCCTCGCCCAATGCCGTGCAGCCGACGCCGGAAATGATCGACCGGCTGATCCTGCCGATGTCCAACGTCTGCGTCGCCTGTTTGCGCGAAGGCATCGTCGACGACGCCGACACGGTCGACGGCGCCATGATCTTCGGCACCGGCTATGCGCCGTTCCGCGGCGGGCCGCTGAACTATGCGCGCACCCGCGGTCCGGAAAAGGTGGTGGAAGCGCTGCGCGCGCTCGCCGCGAAATTCGGCGGCCGGTTCACGCCGGATGCCGGCTGGGATAGTTTCAAATAGCCGTTTTCGATTCGACAGCGCAGGGCACCACCGACATGACCGACAGCCAAGCCGTTCACGCCCCGCTGGTGACCTGCGAGGAGCCGCAGGGCGATCTCTGCATCCGCACGCTGGCGATGCCTGCCGATACCAACGCCAACGGCGACATCTTCGGCGGCTGGCTCCTGAGCCAGATGGATATCGGCGGCGGGATTTTTGCTTCCAAGATCGCGAAATCGCGCACGGTCACGGTGGCGATCGAAGCCATGAACTTCCGCAAACCGGTCTATGTCGGCGATCTCGTTTCCGTGCATGCCCATCTGGTCAAGATCGGCCGGACCTCGGTTACCGTGCATCTTGAGGCGTGGGTGCTTCGCCGCAAGGAATTGCATTCGATCCTGGTGACCGACGGCAATTTTACCTATGTCTCGATCGACGACCACGGCCTTCCGCAGGCAATCCAGCACGGCGAGCCGCCGATATCGGCCTGACGATGTCGGTCGTGGCGCCGTCGCGCCGTGCGGGAGCGGTCAACCGGTGGGTTTAAATTTCCCTAACGCGATCGTTCGATTTCGCCGGACGCCGCGGCCCGAATTTTAGAATTCGATCCATATCGTCGGAAGCTGACGGGGGCGTTAGCACGATGAATCCAGCGCAGCAGGACACCAGCGAACAGCCGGGCTTCAAGGTCGTGTGCTGCGATTGCGGCAGCCTGTCGATCAAGGCGACGGATCTCGTCAACGCTCCGGACGACACCAAGATCGAATGCGGGCGCTGCCGCGCCGTTCGCGGCACGCTGGCGGAGCTGCATGCGCTGGCGCGGCGCGGCAACGGCGTCTTTGAATTCTGATCCGGCGGGGAATGATCTGTGACGCAGGTCTGGAC
>JBAUUA010000398.1:0-1699 GCA_049582465.1 Bradyrhizobium sp.
CCACCGCGCCGCCGGCGCCGAATTCGAAGCCGGCGAAAGGGGCGCCGATGCCGTCCGCGACCCCCGGTCCCGATGGCAGTTCCTCGATCAAGCGGCTGGAGGCGCGCGGCAGCGTGGTCGTCACCCAGAAGGACCAGGTCGTGACCGGGGAGACCGCGGTATTCGACACCAGGACCAATCTGATCACCATGCTCGGCGGCATCGTGCTGACCCAGGGCAAGAACGTGCTGCGTGGCGACCGGCTGATGGTGGACATGACGACGGGCGTATCGCGGGTGGAATCCGATTCAGGCCGGGTGCAGGGCCTGTTCCAGTCGTCCGGCCAGGGCGGTCCGGCGATCCCGGGAGCACAATCTGGACCGACCCCGCTTGCTCCGAATGGCTCAAATAAACCAAAATAGGATCAATCACTTATACGATATCCGCGCGGCCGGCGGTTGAAGGCTGGGGCGTGAGCCTGTATCTACGGGCGGCTGGCGGATCATGCGCCGGGGCACCGTCCGCGCCTCGAATCGAGGGTGTTGCGCTGGGCAAGCGACATCCATTCCTTCATGTTGCGCGGGGCGAATCGAGTAGCCCGCGGGGTTGCGGGATCACCGTGAAAGGCTGAGCGAAGCGGGGATGGTGGATTTACTCGGCATGTTCCGTCGTCGCCCGGCGAAACGCAGTGCGCCCGGATTTGCGCGCTCGCGCGCGGACATCACCGCGCTCGACGACGGCCTCGGCGAAATGCTGCATAGCCCGGTGCGCGACGCGCCGCCGATCGCCCGCGACGCGCCGTTGCCGAGGCCGGAATCGCCGCGAACGGAAAAGCCGCGCGCCGAAAAGCCGAAGGCCCGGGCGAAGACCAATGGCGGCGCGCAGGCCCCGCGGCTGTTGCAGCGGCCGGGCTATCTGGCTGTGCATAGCGTGGAAAAGAGTTTCGGCAGCCGCCAGGTCGTACGCGGCGTCAGCATCTATGTCCGCCGCGGCGAGGCGGTAGGTCTTCTGGGCCCGAACGGCGCCGGCAAGACCACGGTGTTCTACATGATCACCGGCCTGATCAAGGCCGATCGCGGCGCCATCGAACTCGACGGCCACGACGTCACCAGGCTGCCGATGTATCAGCGCGCACGGTTGGGGATCGGTTATCTGCCGCAGGAAGCGTCGATCTTTCGCGGCCTCACGGTGGAACAGAATATCCGCGCCGTGCTCGAGGTCGTGGAGCCCTCGAAGAAGAAGCGCGAGGCCGAACTCAATTCGCTGCTCGACGAATTCAACATCACGCGCCTGCGCAAAACCCCTTCGATTGCGCTGTCGGGCGGCGAGCGACGGCGCGTCGAGATCGCGCGCGCGCTGGCGACGCGGCCGAATTACATGCTGCTCGACGAACCCTTTGCCGGCATCGATCCGATCGCGGTCGGCGACATCCAGGATCTCGTCCGCCATCTCACCAATCGCGGCATCGGCGTGCTCATCACCGACCACAATGTGCGCGAAACGCTCGGCCTGACCGACCGCGCCTATATCGTCTATGCCGGGGAGATCTTGACCGAGGGGAGTCCGGATGAAATCGTCAATGATCCGGATGTACGCCGTCTTTACCTTGGCGAGGAATTCCGCCTCTAGATTTTCTTGCGCGCCTTAACCTTGTCGGGCGCCTTGTCGGAAATCCGCCCTCTAGAGCATTTTCCATTTTCTGTGAATCGAAGGGATTCAC
>JBAUUA010000399.1:0-4247 GCA_049582465.1 Bradyrhizobium sp.
GCGGCAGGTACATCATGAAGGTGTTTTCGAACTGGCCGTAGATGTCCTTCTGCACGCCCTCGAAATTGTAGTCCTGCGAGCGCTTGGCGAACTCGCCGCCGAGGATTTCCTCCCAGTTCGGGCCCCATTCGATCTTCTCGATCCGTTCGCCCGAGATCAGCGAACGCGGACGGGCGGTCGGCATCGCCGCCATTTCCGGCGCCTGCTGCAGATGCTGGTAATCGAACGTAAACGGCTCGTAATAGTCGTCGATCTCAGGCAGGTCCGGATTGGCGAAGATGTTCGCCAGCACCCGCCACTTGCCGCCGATGCGCGGCTGGATCGAGCCGTTACGCTTGCGTTTCCAGCCGCCCTTCCAGCGCGCCTGGTTTTCCCAGTCCTTCGGGTAGCCGATGCCGGGCTTGGTCTCGACGTTGTTGAACCATGCGTATTCCATGCCTTCGCGGCTGGTCCACACGTTCTTGCAGGTGACGCTGCAGGTGTGACACCCGATGCACTTGTCGAGGTTCAGCACCATGGCGATTTGAGCGCGGATTTTCATTCTGCGGCCTCCAGGCGGGGCGTGCCGGGTTGATCTGCGGTGGGAGTATCGAGCCAATCGATTTTCGACATCTTGCGAATGATGACGAATTCGTCGCGGTTGGAGCCAACCGTGCCGTAATAGTTGAAGCCGTAGGATTGCTGCGCGTAACCGCCGATCATGTGGGTCGGCTTGAGAACGACGCGGGTGACGGAGTTGTGGATGCCGCCGCGCTGGCCGGTTTGCTCGGAGCCCGGCACGTTCACGATCTTCTCCTGCGCATGATACATCATGCACATGCCCTGCTTGACGCGCTGGGAGACCACCGCGCGGGCCACCAGCGCGCCGTTGGTGTTGAAGGCCTCAATCCAGTCGTTGTCGACGATGCCGGCGCCCTTGGCGTCGGTCTCGCTGATCCAGACGCACGGCCCGCCGCGCGACAGCGTCAGCATCAACAGATTGTCGGTGTAGGTGGAGTGGATGCCCCATTTCTGGTGCGGCGTGATGAAGTTCAGCACCACCGAGGCATTGCCGTTCGGCTTGCGGTCGATCACCGGCTTGATTGTCTTGGTGTCGATCGGAGGCCGATAGACGCAGAAGCCTTCGCCGAAGGCGCGCATCCACAGATGATCCTGGTAGAGCTGCTGACGGCCGGTCAGCGTGCGCCAGGGGATCAGTTCGTGGACGTTGGTATAGCTTGCGTTGTAGCAGACCTTTTCCGATTCCAGTCCCGACCAGATCGGCGACGAGATGATCTTGCGCGGCTGCGCCACGATATCGCGGAACCGGATCTTCTCGTCCTCCTTCGGGATCGCCAGATGGGTGTGGTCTCGCCCCGTAAATCCTCCGAGCGATGCCCAGGCCTTGACCGCGACTTCGCCATTGGTCTCCGGCGCAAGGGAAAGGATCACTTCGCAGGCGTCAATGGCGCTGTCGATTCGGGCGAGCCCCTTGCTGGCGCCCTCCTCGATCACGACGCCGTTGAGCTTCTTGAGCAGATCGACCTCATGGTCGGTGTTCCAGCTCATGCCCTTGCCGCCATTGCCGAGCTTGTTCATCAGGGGGCCAAGCGAGGTGAAGCGCTTGTAGAGATTCGGATAGTCGCGCTCGACCACGGTGACCGCCGGCATGGTCTTGCCGGGGATCGGATCGATCTCGCCCTTCTTCCAGTCCTTGACGTCGAAGGGCTGGGCGATCTCGCCGGGGCTGTCATGCATGATCGGGGTCAGGACGACATCCTTCTCCACGCCGAGCACTTCGGGGGCCACTCTCGAGAAGGCTTCCGCGATGCCCTTGTAGATGTCCCAGTCGCTGCGCGATTCCCAGACCGGGTCGATCGCCGCCGACAACGGGTGGATGAACGGATGCATGTCGGAGGTGTTGAGGTCGTTCTTTTCGTACCAGGTCGCGGTCGGCAGCACGATGTCGGAATACATGCAGGTCGTGGACATCCGGAAGTCGAGCGTGACCAGGAGGTCGAGCTTTCCTTCCGGCGCGTGGTCGTGCCACGTAACCTCCATCGGCTTCTTCTTGCCGTCCTCGCCGAGGTCCTTGCCCATCACGCCGTGCTTGGTGCCGAGCAGATGTTTCAGGAAATATTCGTGACCCTTGCCCGAGGCGCCCAGCAGATTGGAACGCCAGACGAACAGGTTGCGCGGCCAGTTCTGGGGATTGTCCGGGTCATCGCACGACAGTTTCAGCTCACCCGACTTCAGGGCCTTGGCGACATAGTCCTTCGGCTCCAGACCGGCCGCGGCGGCCCGTTTGGAAACTTCGAGGGGATTGGACTGCAGTTGCGGCGCGGAAGGCAGCCAGCCCATCCGCTCGGCGCGCGCGTTGTAGTCGATCAGCGCGCCATCCCACGGACCGGCCGGCGCCGTCGGCGACAGGATTTCCTTGATGTCGAGGGTTTCGTAGCGCCACTGATCGGTGTGGGCATAGAACGCCGAGGTCGAATTCATCTGCCGCGGCGGACGTCCCCAGTCCAGCCCAAACGCGAGCGGCGTCCAGCCGGACTGCGGCCGCAATTTTTCCTGGCCGACATAATGCGACCAGCCGCCGCCGGATTGTCCGACACAACCGCACATCACCAGCATGTTGATGATGCCGCGGGAGTTCATGTCCATGTGGTACCAGTGGTTCAAGCCGGCGCCGACGATGACCATGGAACGGCCGCCGGTCTTCTCGGCATTGCCAGCGAATTCGCGCGCCACCGTGATGATCTGGTTGCGCGGCACGCCGATGATCTTCTCCGCCCATGCCGGCGTATAGGGCTCGACGTCGTCATAGCTCTTGCCGAGATGGTCGCCGCCGAAGCCGCGGTCGACGCCGTAATTGGCGACGAAGAGATCATAGACCGACGCGACCAGCGCCTCGCCGTCCTTCAGCGCGATGCGCTTGGCCGGCACCTTGCGCGTGAGAACATCCGGATGGTTGGTTCCCTGGAAATGATCGTGCTCGCGATTGCCGAAATACGGGAATGCGACGTCGGCCAATTCGTCCCTGACATCGGCGAGCGACAGCCGGAGTTTCGTCTCGCGGCTTTTGGAATCGCGCTCCTCCAGATTCCATTTGCCCTTCTCGCCCCAGCGGAACCCGACGGAGCCGTTCGGCACCACGATCTCGCCGGTCGCCTCGTCATAGGCCACCGTCTTCCACTCGGGATTGTTGGCCTCGTCGAGCGAAGTGGCGAAATCCGAGGCGCGCACGAACCGCTCAGGCACGAGCCGTCCCCCGGATTTCATCAGACGCACCAGAAACGGCATATCCGTATACTGGCGCGCGTAATCGTTGAAATATTTGGTCTGACGATCGACGTGGAATTCCTTCAGGATCACGTGGCCCATCGCCATCGCCAGCGCGGCGTCGGTGCCCTGCTTCGGCGATACCCAGAGATCGGCGAACTTCGAGGCTTCCGAATAGTCCGGGCAGATCACGACGCTTTTGGCGCCTTTGTAGCGGACCTCGGTATAGAAATGCGCATCGGGGGTGCGGGTCTGCGGGACGTTCGATCCCCACAAAATGAGGAAGCCGGAATTATACCAGTCGGCGCTTTCCGGCACGTCGGTCTGCTCGCCCCAGGTCTGCGGCGAAGCCGGCGGCAGGTCGCAATACCAGTCGTAGAACGACATGCAGACGCCGCCGAGCAGCGACATATAGCGGGCGCCGGCCGCGTAGCTCACCATCGACATCGCCGGGATCGGCGAGAAGCCGAACACGCGGTCGGGACCGTAGGTCTTGGCGGTGTAGGCGTTCGCCGAGGCGACGATCTCGTTGACCTCGGCCCAACTGGCGCGAACGAAGCCACCGAGGCCGCGCTTCTGCACATAGGCCGCGCGCTTCTTCGGATCCTCGACGATCGACTTCCATGCCGCCACCGGCGTCATCAGTACCCTCGCCTCGCGCCACAGCTTCAATAGCCGCGAGCGCACCAGCGGGTATTTCACGCGGTTGCCGGAATAGAGGTACCAGCTGTAGCTCGCGCCCCGCGCGCAGCCGCGCGGTTCGTGGTTGGGAAGGTCGGGGCGCGTGCGCGGATAGTCGGTCTGCTGGGTTTCCCAGGTGACGATGCCGCCCTTGACGTAGACCTTCCACGAGCAGGAGCCCGTGCAGTTCACGCCATGCGTCGATCGCACGATCTTGTCGTGCTGCCAGCGCTTGCGGTATCCGTCCTCCCAGGAACGGTCCTCGGTCGTCATCACGCCATGGCCATCGGCGAACTCCGCCT
>JBAUUA010000400.1:0-2725 GCA_049582465.1 Bradyrhizobium sp.
AGTTCGCCGGGGATCGAGGCCATTAGCGCGTCGCAGATGGTACGGCCCTTGGAGGCGTGCGGTTCGCGCTTTCCGGCGCGGAGCGAACGGGCATGGTCGTCGAACGCCTCGGGCTCGGCCGACATCAGCATGGCCTTGGGATAGCGCGCCTTGACCGCGGTCGCCACGCCCGCCACCAGGCCGCCGCCGGAGGCCGGCGCCACCACGATATCGGGGGCGAGGCCGAGGGCGGCCATATCCTCGCAGATCTCCCGCCCCACCGTGCCCTGACCGGCGATCACGAAGGGATCGTCGTAGGGCCGCACCAAAGTGGCGCCGCGCGGGCCGGCGATATCGCGGGCGATGGCTTCGCGATCCTCGCGGTCGCGGTCGTACAGCACGACCTCGGCGCCATAGGCCTTGGTCCGCTCGCGCTTGGACAGCGGCGCGTCGGCCGGCATCACGATGGTCGCCGGCATGTTCAGGATCCGCGCCGCCGCCGCCACGCCCTGGGCGTGGTTGCCGGAGGAAAACGCGACCACGCCGCCGGCCCGCGCGTTTTCCGGGATCGACGACATCCTGTTGAAGGCACCGCGGAACTTGAACGATCCGGTTCGCTGCAGCATTTCCGGTTTCAGGAACACCCGGGTTCCGACGCGCTCATCGAGCGCGGGCGAGGACAATAGTGGCGTCCGCACCGCGTACGGCGCGAGCACGGCTGCGGCTGCATCGATATCGGCGGAATTGACGGGCAAGGCCTGGGATTGTTGGGTCATCCCCACTTTGTATCGCGGACTGCGACAGACGGGCAAGCCGCATGGGCTTCACGCTCAGGCGACCAGGCTCGGCTGTTCCGCCGCGAAAGGCAACTCCTCGCTGTTCGCATCGACGGTGCGGATGTCGGCCATGTTGTCGATGAAGGCGCGGGCCGAGGCTTCCCAGGTATGCCCGGCGGCAAATTCGAGGCAGGCCTGCGGGGAGATATTCAGCGCGGCGAGGCACGCGGCCCGAAGATCATCGTTCAACGCGCCGACCGGCGCGCTGCCGATCACGTCGCGCGGCCCGGTCACGGGAAAGGCGGCAACCGGCACGCCGCTGGCCAGCGCCTCCAGCAGCACCAGGCCGAAGGTGTCGGTCTTGCTTGGAAATACGAACACGTCGGCGCCGGCATAGGCCTCCGCCAAGGCCTCGCCCTGCCGGGAGCCGAGAAAGACGGCCTGCGGATATTTCCGCGCCAGGGACGCGCGCGCCGGCCCGTCGCCGACGATCACCTTGCTGCCAGGCAGATCGAGTTCGAGAAACGCCTCGAGATTCTTTTCCACCGCGACCCGGCCGACGCACAGGAACACCGGGCGCGGCAGCCCGAGATCCACCTCGCGCGGATGGAACAGGCGCGCATCGACGCCGCGCGGCCACAGCACCACGTTGCGGAAGCCGCGGATGCGCAATTCGGTTGCCAGCGCCGGCGTCGCCGCCATCACCGCCTGGCTGGGGGCATGGAACCAGCGCAGCGCCGCCCAGATCCAGGATTCGGGGATCGGCAGGCGCGCCGAGATATGTTCGGGAAAGCGGGTGTGGAAGCTCGTCGTGAACGGCAAACCGTTGTTGCGGCAATAGCGCCGCACCAGCAACCCGATCGGCCCTTCGGTGGCGATATGAATGCTGTCGGGCCGGGCCTCGGCGATCAGGCGGGAGATCTTGGCCAGATACGGCAGCGCCAGCCGCAGATCCCGGTAGCTCGGCAGCGCGAAGGTGCGGAACGATTCCGGCGTGAGGAAGCTGAACTCGGCACCAAGCGTCCTGGCGGCTTCCGCCGTCATCGCCAGCGTGCGCACCACCCCGTTGACCTGAGGATGCCACGCATCGGTCGCGACCAGTATCCGCATCAGGCGGCACGCGCCGCGACGGAAGCGACGGGAACCGCCCTGCGCACCGGATCGGTCCAGGTGATGATCTCGAAACGGCCGTCTTCGTGCTCGACCAGCGCGGTACAGCTTTCCACCCAGTCGCCGCAGTTCATGTAGCGAATGCCGTGCTCGTCGCGGATGGTGGCGTAGTGGATATGGCCGCAGATCACGCCATCGGCGCCGTGCCGCCGCGCCTCGGCGGCGAGCGTCTGCTCGAAGGCGCCGATGTAGTTCACGGCGTTCTTGACCTTCAGCTTGGCCCATTGCGACAGCGACCAATAGGGCACGCCGAACATGCGGCGGAAGAAGTTGACCAGCCGGTTCATCTGGATCGCGAAGTCGTAAGCCTTGTCGCCGAGATGGGCGAGCCAGCGCGCGTTCTGCACCACGAGATCGAAGATGTCGCCGTGGATCACCAGATAGCGCCGCCCGTCGACGCCGGTATGGATGGTGTTCTCGACCACGTCGATGCCGCCGAAATGGGTACCGTAATAGTTCCGCAAAAACTCGTCGTGATTGCCGGGAACGTAGATGACCTTGGCGCCCTTGCGGGCCTTGCGCAGCAGCTTCTGCACGAAGTCGTTGTGCGATTGCGGCCAGTACCAGTTGGATTGCAGCGCCCAGCCATCGACGATGTCTCCCACCAGATAGATGGTGTCGGCATCATGGGTGCGGAGAAAATCCAGCAACCGGTCGGCCTGCGAGCCCCGGGCTCCGAGATGGACATCGGAGATAAACAAAGTGCGAAAGCGCCGTTCCGGCAACTCTTCACTCATAACGTCATTCCCATGCGCGAGCAGCTAATCGATTCTCGTGACAGCCTGATGACGAGATCGCTC
>JBAUUA010000401.1:0-8530 GCA_049582465.1 Bradyrhizobium sp.
TTCCAGGGAGTTTCCGTCGTCACGTCGGGCCTCGCCGGCGGCGAGGATGTCGTGGTCGACGGGCAATTGCTGTTGTCGGAGGGAACGCCGGTCGCGCCGCGCGCGCCCAAGGCAGGGGCCTGACCGATGACCCTTTCGGAGCTCTGTATCCGTCGCCCGGTCATGACGACGCTGCTGACCGCTTCGATCATCGCATTCGGCGTGTTCGGCTTCCGTCTGCTGCCGGTCTCGGCGCTGCCCAAGGTCGATTTCCCCACCATCGCCGTCACCGCGACCCTGCCGGGCGCCAGCGCCGACACCATGGCCGCCTCGGTCGCCGGTCCGATCGAACGACAGCTGTCGACCATCGCCGGCATTTCGTCGATGTCCTCGACCTCGTCGCAAGGCACCACCTCGATCGTCATCCAATTCGATCTCAACCGCAATATCGATGCCGCAGCGCTCGACGTGCAGACCGCGCTCACCATCGCGCAACGTCGATTGCCGATCGAGATGACGATTCCGCCGAGTTTCCGCAAAGTAAATCCGTCGGATTTCGCGGTGCTGTTCATCTCGCTGAGTTCGGAGACACTGCCGCTCTCGGCCGTCAACGAATACGGCGATATCACCATCGGCCAGGCACTGTCGCAGATTCAGGGCGTCGCCCAGGTCGTGATTTTCGGCAGTCAGAAATTTGCCATTCGGGTGCAGGCCGATCCCGAAGCCGCCGCGGCGCGCGGCGTGTCGCTGGAGGATATCCGCGCCGCGGTCTCGCGGGCCAATTCGTCGACGCCGGTCGGCACGCTGAACGGCCCGAAACAGGATGTCGCCTTGCAGGCCTCCGGCCAGATGGACAAGGCGGCCGATTATCGCCACGTGATTGTCGCCTGGCGCAACGGCTCCCCGGTGCGGCTCGACGAAATCGCGCGCGTCTATGACAGCGTCGAGAACGACAAGACCGCGACCTGGTTCAACGGCGTCCGTTCGATCGTTCTGGCGATCTACAAGCAACCCGATGCCAATACAGTGGCCGTCGTCGATGGCGTGCTGGCGAAGCTGCCGATGCTGCGCGCGCAGATCCCGCCGTCGGTCAAGATCGACGTTACCATGGACCGGTCGGTCTCGATTCGGCAGTCCGTCAGCGACGTCGAGGAGACGCTGCTGATCGCGATTGGTCTCGTGATCCTGGTGATCTTCCTGTTCCTGCGCTCGGCGTCGGCGACTTTCATCCCGGCGCTGGCGGTGCCGATATCGCTGCTCGGCACCTTCGCCGCCATGTACATGCTGGACTTTTCCATCAACAACATGACGCTGTTGGCGCTCACTCTGTCGGTCGGCTTTGTGGTCGACGACGCCATCGTCATGCTGGAAAACATCGTTCGGCACATCGAGCATGGCATGCGCCCGTATGAGGCGGCCCTGAAGGGCGCCCGCGAGATCGGCTTCACCATCATTTCGATCACGTTTTCGCTGATCGCCGTGTTCATCCCGGTGCTGCTGATGGGCGGTATCGTTGGCCGCGTATTCCGCGAGTTCGCGGTCACGATCGCGGTGGCGATCGTGGTGTCCGGGTTCGTTTCGCTGACATTGACGCCGATGCTGTGCGCCCGGGTCCTCAAGCCGCATGACGGGACGAAAAAGCCGAACGTCGTGCTTCGTCTGTTCGAGCGGATGTTCGAGGCCTGGCTTGCCGCCTACGAATGGGCACTCGATTGGGTGCTTGCCCGCAAGGCGTTGATGCTGGTGGTGACGCTGGCGACGCTCGCCGGAACGGTCGCGCTCTACATCGTTGTGCCCAAGGGATTCTTTCCACAGGAAGACACTGGTTTTCTGTCCGGCGTCACGGAAGCCGCGACCGACACCTCGTTCGAGGCGATGATGGTTCGGCAGAAGGAACTGACCGATATTCTAAGCCGGGACCCGGCGGTCGAATACATCAACTCGACCGTCGGCGCGGGCGGCCCAAATCCGACGGCCAATTTTGGCCGGCTGTTCATCGCGCTGAGGCCGAGGGCTGAGCGGCAATCGGCGGCGGTGGTGATGGCGCGACTGCGCCAGAAAGCCAGCCAGGTTCCGGGGATGCAGGCGTTCTTTCAGAGCATCCAGAACCTGAACATCGGCGGGCGGCCGTCGAAGAGCCAGTACCAGTACACCTTGCAGAGCGGCGACACCGAGGCGTTGTACCGGCTGGCGCCGGAAATGAGCGACAAGATCGGCAAGGTACCGGGACTGCTCGACGTCACCACCGATCTCTACATCAAGAACCCGCAGATGACGGTCGACATCGACCGCGAGAAAGCCGCCGTCTATGGCGTCACCGTCGATCAGGTTCGCAACCAGCTCTACAATGCGTATGGCGCGCGCCAGGTCAGCACCATCTACATGCCGTCCAACGACTACCAGATCATCCTGGAGGCGCAGCCGCAGTTCCGGGTCGATCCGTCCGACCTGTCCAAGCTCTATGTGAAGACCACCAGCAACCAGACCATTCCGCTGGATGCGGTGGCAAAACTGGTGCCGTCGGTCGGCCCGTTGCAGATCAACCATCAGGGCCAGCAGCCCGCGGTGACGATCTCGTTCAACCTCGCGCCGAACTACTCGCTGGGCTATGCGGTGGACGAGATCACCAAGATCGAGCAGAGCTCGAACCTTCCCGCCACCATCGCCACCGGTTTTTCCGGCACGGCGCAGGTGTTCCAGGATTCTTTGCGCGGGCAGGGCGTGCTGATCCTGGCGGCCGTGTTCGCCGCCTTCGTGATCCTCGGCATCCTCTACGAAAGCTTCATTCACCCCATCACGATCATTTCGGGCCTGCCTTCGGCGGGCATCGGCGCCATCCTCACGCTGATGATGTTCAACATGGAGCTCTCGGTCATCGCGATGATCGGCATCGTGATGCTGGTCGGCATCGTCAAGAAGAACGCCATCATGATGGTGGATTTTGCGCTGGAGCGCCGCCGCGTCGGCCTGAGCGCGGAGCATGCCATCCGCGAAGCCGCGTTGCTGCGGTTTCGCCCGATCATGATGACGACTTTCGCGGCGATCTTCGGCACTCTGCCGATCGCGATCGGCGCTGGCGCCGGTGCCGAATTGCGCCAGCCGCTGGGCGTCGCGGTGGTCGGCGGTCTCTGCGTGTCGCAGCTGCTCACGCTGTTCATCACCCCGGTGATCTACATTTATCTCGACCGGATCGACCGCCGCCTGAAGCGTCGCCTCGAGCCGCAGGCCGAGGAGGCCGAGAATCTCGATCGCCCGCACGTCGTCGCGGCCGAGTAGAAAATTACCGGCGGCCGCACCTGCCGGTATTAATACGGGCTGGAAATTAACGTCGTTTAAGCCAAGACGGCCCCATTCCATCATGCTGCACAGCAAGGTTCGCGCAGCATGAAATGGCCCGGTGATTTGTCTACCGCGAAGCGGACCTCGCGCGATGGTCCATTGGGCGCGTTTCTCCATTGGCTGGTCGGCTTCTCCGCGAACGGATTTGAGGCCGGCGACGTCGGCGAACGCGAGATGCGCCGCATCCGCGCCAAACAGATCGGCGCGGTAACCCGGCTCGTTCCCGTTACCATGACCATCAATCTGGCCAATGTCGCGATCGTCCTTTTCGTTTTCTGGAATACCGGCTTCAACCTCTTTCTCAGCGCGTGGGCTTCGGTGATCGCCACAGCCGCCGTGATGGCGACGCGATCGTGGGCACGGTCGCGCCGCAAGCCGCCCGAAGAAGCATCGCGCA
The DNA here is from genome assembly GCA_049582465.1 of Bradyrhizobium sp. GTDB lineage: Bacteria > Pseudomonadota > Alphaproteobacteria > Rhizobiales > Xanthobacteraceae > Bradyrhizobium. Next base: position 3,716 of record JBAUUA010000401.1, read on the forward strand.
ATGCCACGAGGCGGATGACGGTTCAGGCGTTCGTCCTGGCGCTGAGCTGGGGCGCGATGCCGGTGGTGCTGCTACCCACGATTGAGCCGCATCATCAATTGATCGTCGCCTGTCTGATGGCGGGAATGATCTCGGCAGGCGGCTTCGCGCTATCGAGCGTGCCGAGCGCGGCCCTGGCCTACACCTGGACGATGACCTGCGCCTCGGTGCTGGCCCTGCTGCTCTGCCGCGACGAGACGTTATCGATCACCGGCATTTTCCTGCTGATCTACGCGGCTTTCATTTCGCGCAACGTGGTGTCGAACGGAGATCTGTTCTTCGACAATCTGCGGGCGCAGTTGCAGCTCGAGCGCCAGACCGAGACCATCTCGCTGTTGCTCAAGGAATTTCAGGAAAATGCCAGCGACTGGCTTTGGCAGACCGATGCCGAAGGAAGGTTGAACCATGTTCCCGAGCGTTTCGTCGAAGTGGCGCAGATGCCGCCTCAATTGCTGCTCGGCGCCAGGTTCGTCGAAGCCCTGGAGATGCTTTGCCCTGCCGATGCCGCCGCCGTCACAGGGCTCGCCGGGCTGATGGAAAAGCACGAACCGCTGCACGATGTCATCGTTCATGTGGTCGCCGGCGGGCAAGCGCGGATGTGGTCTTTGTCGGCAAAGCCGACGGTGGACCACAGCGGCACGTTCATCGGCTATCGCGGCGTCGGGCACGATGTCACCGAGCGCTGGCGGGCCGAGCAGGCCGAAGCGGAGAACCGGGCGAAGTCGCGCTTCCTGGCGATGATGAGCCACGAAATCCGCACCCCGATGAACGGGGTGCTTGGCCTGGCGAGCATGCTGCTCGAGACCAAGCTCGATGCGGAGCAGCATCATGCGGTGGCCACCATCAGGGAATCCGGCGACAATCTGCAGCGCATCCTCAACGACATTCTCGACCTTTCGAAACTCGAGGCCGGCCGGTTCGAATTCGAGTCGATCGATTTTTCGCCCACCGCGTTGGTGGACGCGGTTGCCTCGATCATCGGATCCAGCGCGAAAACCAAGGGGTTGACGGTCAAGGTCGAGATCGACCCGAAGCTGCCCGGGGCCCTGAGCGGCGATGCCGCCAGGATTCGTCAGGTTCTGCTCAATCTTGCCTCCAATGCCGTCAAATTTACCGAACTCGGCGGCGTGACCATCGCGGTCGCCTGCGTGTCGCGCGACGACAGCCGCGCCACCGTGGAGTGGCGCGTGACCGATACCGGGATCGGCATCCCGCCGGACCGCGTGGGCGGCCTGTTCACGGACTTTGTCCAGGCCGACGTCTCGATCAATCGCCGCTTCGGCGGCACCGGGCTGGGCCTTGCCATCAGCCGGCGCATCGTCGAGCAGATGGGCGGCAGCATCGCCGTCAGTTCCATCCCCGGCGTTGGTGCGGCGTTCCGGTTCAGCCTGACGCTGCCGTGGAGCGACAAATTGGTGACTGACCAGCGCGCCGACCGGGTCGGGGCCGACGACCTGAAGGCCAGCATCGCAGCACTCGGCCGGCCCTTGCGGGTGCTGATCGCGGAGGATGACGCGACCAACCGGATGGTCGTCGTGAAGATGTTGCAGGAGTTCAACGCGGAGACGCGGATCGTGACCGACGGCGTCCAGGTGGTGCGCGCCGCGTCGGAGGCCGACTATGACCTGATCCTGATGGATGTACGGATGCCCGAGATGGACGGGCTGGCGGCAACACGGGCGATCCGCGCCCATGGCGGCCGTTTCGCTACGCTGCCCATCATTGCGCTGACCGCGAATGCGTTCCCGGAGGACGTCAAGCACTGCCGCGAGGCCGGCATGTCCGACTTCCTTGCCAAGCCGTTGCGCAAGCAGGCGATGGTGGCAGCGATGCTGCGGGCGGTCGGTCCGGTCGCGGCGCGGGTTGCTTCATTGCCGGTCGTTGCGGCTCCATCGACGGAATCCGCGCGGCTTGACCGGACGACGCTGGCCCAACTCACCGAGGCGATCGGCGCAGACGGCGTGCGGCAGACGTTCGCGGTCTTTGCACGCGAGACGGAAGCCCGGCTCGCACTGTTCCAGGAGTTCAGGGAAGGCGATGATCGGGAATTGATCGAGATCGAAGCGCATGCGCTGAAGGGGGCGGTCAGAACGTTCGGCGCCGGCGAGATGTCGGACATCGCAAGATTGATCGAATATCGGGCGGCCAAGATCAGCGCCGACGAACTGCGGGATGCGGTGCTGCAACTCGACGACGCCTACCGCAAAATGCGCCGGGAGTTCGAGGCGGACATCACGCAGGTCGCCTAGCGGGCCGAGGAGGTCTTGGCCGAGACGCCCGACCAAACGCGTCCGACGGTCTCAGATCGAAAAACTGGTGCCGCAGCCGCAGGACGCGGTGGCGTTGGGGTTGACCACCCGGAACGAGGCGCCGATCAGGTCGTCGACGAAATCGACCTCGGAGCCGGCCAGGAAGGGCACCGAGGCGGGATCGACCAGCACCACGGCGCTGTCGCGCGCGATCACCATGTCGTCTTCGGCCTTGGCGCGTTCGATATCGAATTTGTATTGAAAACCGGAGCACCCGCCACCCTCGACGCTGATGCGCAGCATGGCGCCTTCGCCCTCGGTTTTGAGGATTTCCCCGATCCGGCGGGCCGCCCGCTCGCTGATGACGACACTGGCTGTTGACATAACCTCTGCTGTCATGACCTCGCTCCGATAGCCCGACTATACCCAAATTATTTGGTATCCGGCGCTTAAGTCTAGTTAAGTGCGCTCGCCGCCGGAATCAAACCCCTCAAGGAGACTATTACAGCGTGTCGGTCGGAATGGCTGCTCCCCGTTCGGTCTTTGCCTGCGATCCCGACCGCAGCCGCGGACGGCTGTTCCAGGAGCCGCCGAGCAAGACCCGAAGCCCGTTCCGGCGCGATTGCGACCGGGTGATCCATTCCACCGCCTTTCGGCGCCTCAAGTACAAGACCCAGGTGTTCGTGTTCCACGAGGGCGATCATTACCGTACCCGGCTGACCCATTCGCTCGAGGTGGCGCAGATCGCCCGCGCGCTGGCGCGGCAGCTCGGGCTCGACGAGGATCTCACGGAAGCGCTGGCGCTCGCCCACGACCTCGGCCACCCGCCGTTCGGCCACGCCGGCGAGCGGGCTCTGGATGCCTGCCTGCAGGCCCATGGCGGGTTCGACCACAACGCCCAGACCCTGCGCGTCGTCACCTCGCTGGAACACCGCTATCCCCAATTCGACGGGCTCAATTTGACCTGGGAATCGCTGGAGGGCATCGTCAAGCACAACGGTCCGCTGACGGAGCGAAATGGACTCGCGGCCGGGCGGTACCGCGATCGCGGCATTCCCGTGGGCATCTCCGAATACAACGCCAGATACGATCTGGAATTGTGGAGCTTTGCCTCGCTGGAAGCGCAGGTCGCGGCGATCGCCGACGACATTGCCTATGACGCCCACGACATCGACGACGGCCTGCGCGCCGGCCTGTTCACCGTCGACGATCTCAAGGTCATGCCGCTGACGGCGGAGATGATCGCCGAAATCGACCGGCGCTATCCCGCGCTCGACGACGACAGGCGCGGCGCTGAACTGGTGCGCGAGTTGATTTCCTGCCTGATCGGCGCGGTCATCTCCGAGGCGCGCCGGCGCCTGCTGGCGGCAAATCCGCAATCGGCCGAGGAGGTGCGTCATCTGGGACGGGCGCTGATCGCGTTTCCCGCTGACGTCGCGCAGGCCGAGGCCGGAATCAAGTCGTTCCTGAAGATACGGATGTACCGGCACGAGCGGGTGATGCGGGTGATGGGCGAGGCCGAAAAGATCCTGTTCGATCTGTTTGCGCGCTACCAGGAGAACCCCGGCGATCTGCCGGCCGAATGGCTGCCGCCGGAGGGCGGAGACGGCGAAACCGAGCGTGCCCGGCGGATCGGCAACTTCATCGCCGGGATGACCGACCGGTTCGCGCTGACCGAGCACCAGAGGCTTTTTGACTCGACCCCGGATTTGCGTTAGGCGGCGGGCTTATTCCGCAAAAGCAGGCGCTGATGGCGAAGAAAACTTCAAAGAAGGCGAAGAAGTCGGCGAAAGAATCCGCCAAGAAAAAGCTTGGCGGCAATAAGTCTACCAAGAAGCCGAAAAAGTCGCCCAACAAGGGCAGAACAACCCCATCTAAGAAGTCCAGCTCTACCAGCGTCTCCAAGAAGGCTGGCGCTGGGAAGCCGCGCGCGAGACCTTCTCCTGCCGCAGCGTTGCCCGCCAAGAAACCAACCTCGGCTCAAGCCAGGAAAGAAGCAGCCAGGAAAGAAGCAGCCAGGAAAGAAGCTTCCCTTGAAGAAACGTTCTTAAAGACCAAGCCAGGTAAGAAGACGAAAAAGCCTGGCAAAGAACGCATCGATTCGTCTGAGAGAAAAATTGAAAGTGGGACCGACGAAAAACTCTCCGTCATTCCAGAGCCTGCTTTCGAGGTCCCATCACCACTGCATCTTTTCGCCGACGTGCTGGCGCGCGTGCACGCGGTTTGCGGCGTGCTCGCGGCCGAAGGCGGATGGTCCGCCGGTATCGATCTGTCGCGGGTCGTGGTCGAACCGCCGCGCGATGCCGCGCATGGCGATATGGCGACCAATGCCGCCATGGTGCTGGCCAAGGAGGCCAAAGCAAAACCGCGCGATCTTGCGGAAGCGATCGCGGCCAAATTGCGCGCGGACGATCTGATCGCATCCGTCGATGTCGCCGGTCCGGGCTTCATCAATCTCACCCTGAAGCCAAGGGCCTGGTCGGACGCGCTGCGCACCGTGCTGCGCGAGGGCGACGCCTACGGGCGG
>JBAUUA010000402.1:0-14257 GCA_049582465.1 Bradyrhizobium sp.
GTCGAGCAGGAGCATGCCGAGCGTGGCGGTGAGGATCGGGAAGGCGGCGACGATGAGCAGGTTCGAGGCCAGCGTCGTCCAGCAGAACATCGGCATGCGCAGATAGGTCATGCCGGGCGCGCGGACCTTGAGCACGGTGGTGACGAGATTTATGCCGGCGACCAGCGTGCCGACGCCCGAAATTTCCAGCGACCACAGATAATAGTCGACGCCGACGCCGGGCGAGTAGGTCAGCTCCGATAAAGGCGGATACGGCAGCCAGCCGGTGCGCGCGAACTCGCCGATGACGAGCGAAATGTTGACCAACAGCGCGCCGGTGGCGGTGAGCCAGAAGCCGACCGAGTTCAGGGTCGGAAACGCCACGTCGCGAACCCCGAGCTGGAGGGGAACCACGAGGTTCATCAGGCCGATCACGAACGGCATCGCCACGAAGAAGATCATGATGGTGCCGTGGGCGGAAAAGATCTGGTTGAAGTGCTCCGGCGGCAGATAGCCCTGCGAATGAAGGGCGAACGCCTGCTGGCCGCGCATCATGATGGCGTCGGCAAAGCCGCGCAGCAGCATCACCGAGGCGAGCAGCGTGTACATCACGCCGATCCGTTTGTGGTCGACGCTGGTGATCCATTCGTCCCAGAGATAGGGCAGGTGGCCCTTGAGAACGACCCAGGCGAGGATGCCGAGAATACCGAACGCCACCACGGCGGACGTGATCATCGGAATCGGCTGATCGATCGGGATAGCCGACCAGTTGAGCTTACCGAGCATCGGACGCTCCGATATAGGATTGCGCGGCCTCCGAGGTGATCTTCGGCCCCGGGCCGGGCGGGATCATCTGGGACGCGATGGCGTGGAACAGCAGGGGATCCTCGAGCCGGAAGGTCAGCGGGTTTTGTTCGACCGATTGTCGGGCGAGCCTGGTGTAGCTGTCCTCGTTCAGGACCTGATCGCTGCGCGCTGTCTTCGCCACCCAGTCCGGAAACGCCAGCTGCGGTATGACGTGAACGTCGAACAACATGTTGGGGAAGCCGTCGCCGCTGAAATGTGCCGACAGGCCTTGCAAATCGCCTTCATTGTCGGCGCGGAGATGCAGCTGGGTCACCATGCCGTTCATGGTGTAGATCATGCTGCCGAGCTGCGGGATGAAGAACACGTTCATCACGCTCCCGGACGTCAGTTCGAAGCGCAGCGGCGCACCGACCGGCACGGTCAGGGTGTTGACGGTCGCGATCCGCTGATCCGGATAGATAAAGAGCCATTTCCAGTCGAGCGAGACGACCTGGATCCTGACCGGGCTTCCCGTGCCCTCCACTGGCGTAGCCGGATCCAGCTGGTGCGAGCCGATCCAGGCGACGCCCCCGAGCAGGATGACGGTGAGCGCCGGGATTGACCAGACCACCAGCTCGATACGGCCCGAATACTCCCAATCCGGCCAGTAGTGGGCCTTGGTGTTGGAGGCCCGGAACCAGAACGCGAACGCAAAAATCGCGAGGATGGTCGGCACCACGATCGTCAGCATAATCGCAACCGAGTCGATCAGGATGGTCGCATTGGCCGCTCCGATCGGACCCTGTGGATCAAGGATATTCATCGCCGAACCATAAAATGGAACTCGTCATAACGACGCCAACCGCCTCAAGGTTCCATGATACAGGCCCGCCAGAATCGTGTTTGTCAAAAACACCGCCGGTGCTTGCCGTGCGAACTCGAAAGTTCCTCGGCTCTACTTCAACTGCGGAATCGTCGGCACGCTGATGTGCGATTGCGGCAGCTGCGGGATCTTGGCGGCGTTGGCGATCCCGCTCGGATCGACCATCACATTGTTCATGCCGCCGACATTGGCCGGCCCGGCCGGGATGCCGCTGATGGGCACGTTTCCGGATCCCGCTTCACCCGCCATTCGCGCGAACGACGCGGCGGGGGTTGCGAAAGCCAGCAGCGCGGCGATGGCAAGTTTTGCTGAAATGTCGGACATGGCGAAGCTCCATAATTGTTTGCCGAGGCCGATGTAGTCGGCCAATTCGCCGTCACCATTAAATTGATTTTCAAAATGCGGCCGCGGATTCGGAGCCGAGCCAGACGGGCCCGGTCGAGGTCTGTTCGACGGAAGGCGAGCTTTGTGAAGGGCCGGTGATTTCGTCGTCGATGCGTGATCGCGGAAACCGCAGCCCAGATCTTGGTCCTTCGACCGCCTCGAAGCTGCCGTCCGGTGGATGACGGACGAAGCCGTGCGTTCTCGAAAACATGCCGGAGTTTTCAGATGACCGGAATCCAAAACGCCCTAGACTGCGACGATCGCGGTCTTTTGAATCCTTGATAAGGAAGCAAAGGTCTCACGAGGAGTTGAATGACGGAACCGCGCTCGGTGGAGCGATTGCGGGCGGCGCAGTGTCTTACGGACGCGAAGGATGATCATCGTGCCGGGCTGCGTACGACCGATGGAGCCGCAGCAGGATTGAGGAGCGCGCCTTTCATGAAGGAACGGCTCAAGACGAATTTGCGGCGGCGCGATCTGCTTGGCCTTGCGGTCGCGGGTGCGACGGCAGCGAGCGTCGTGCTGCCCGAGCCGGCGGATGCCGGGCCGGTCGATCTCAGAGATAAGCGCAAGGCGCGCTATCAGCCGAATTCCGCGGAAGTTCGCAACTTCTACCGCGTCAACTCCTATCCGGTCCGATAACGGAGCCCTCAGTGCTGATCAAAAAGTCGGAGCGTCATCGAGGCCGCGGAAAGGCTGCCGGCACGCCGGTGAGCAGTGCGGGCAACGACCTCGATCGCCGAACCTTCCTGAAACGCTCGGGCCTCGCGGCAGGCGCGCTCGGGGCGCTCGGCAATCTGCCGCTCGGCGCGATCCGCAAGGCGGAGGCCGGTCCGCCGCCAGCTCCGGGGGCAACCGTCGCCACGCGCAAGAATGTCTGCACCCATTGCTCGGTCGGCTGCTCGGTGATCGCCGAGGTCGCGAACGGCGTGTGGATCGGCCAGGAACCCGACTACGACAGTCCGATCAACCGTGGATCGCATTGCTGCAAGGGCGCGGCGGTCCGCGACGACGTGCTGAGCCAGCGCCGCCTGCGCTACCCGGTGAAGCTCGTGGACGGTCAGTGGATCCGCGTTTCCTGGGAGACGGCGGTCAACGAGATCGGCGACAGGCTTCTCGACATCCGCCAGAAGTCGGGACCGGACTCGGTGTACTGGCTGGGCTCGGCCAAGTTCACCAACGAGGCCGCCTACCTCAATCGAAAACTCGCCGCCTTCTGGGGAACCAACAATTCCGATCATCAGGCGCGGATCTGCCATTCCACCACCGTCACCGGGGTCGCCAACACCTGGGGCTATGGCGCGATGACGAACAGCTACAACGACATCCGCAACGCCAAGACCATTCTGCTGATGGGCGGCAATCCGGCGGAGGCGCATCCGGTCTCGCTTCAGCATATTCTCGAAGGCAAGGAACTCAACCACGCCAACATGATCGTGGTCGACCCGCGCATGACGCGGACGGCGGCGCACGCGACCGAATATGTCCGCGTTCGTCCCGGCACGCATATCGCCACGATCTACGGGATGCTCTGGCACATTTTCGAGAACGGCTGGGAGGACAAGGAATTCCTCAGCCAGCGCGTCTACGGCGTCGACGAAATCCGCAAGCTGGCGGCGAAGTGGCCGCCGCACGAGGTGGAACGCGTCACCGGTCTGCCGGAGGCGCAGGTCAGGCACGTTGCCGAACTTTTCGCCAAGGAGAAGCCCGCGACATTGATCTGGGCAATGGGACAGACCCAGTTCGCGACCGGCACGGCCAATGTCCGCGCCAGCTGCATTCTCATTCTCGTCACCGGCAATGTCGGATATGCCGGAGCCGGCGCCAATATCTTCCGTGGCCATACCAATGTGCAGGGCGCTACCGATCTCGGCCTCGATGTCACGACGCTGCCGCTCTATTACGGCCTTGCCGAAGAGGCCTGGCGGCACTGGTGCCGGGTATGGGAAGTGGATTACGAGTGGATGAAATCGCGTTTCCCGGACAAAAAGCTGATGGAAACGCCGGGCATTCCCTCCACGCGCTGGTTCGATGCGACCTTGCTGCCGAAGGACCAGGTGAGCCAGCCCAACAATGTGCAGGCCATGTTCATCATGGGACATGGCGTCAATACGATCACGCGCATGCCGGAAGCGGTTAAGGGCATCGAGAAACTCGAACTGCTGGTGGTGTGCGATCCCTATCCGACCGCGTGGTCGGTGCTCTCGGAGCGCAAGAACGGCACGTACCTGCTGCCGGCCTGCACCAGTTTCGAGATGGATGGTTCGCGCACCGCCTCCAACCGTTCGCTGCAGTGGGGCGAGAAGATCGTGGAGCCGGTGTTCGAATCGAAAAACGACTACGACACGATGTACCTGTTCGCCCGCAAGTTCGGCTTCGCCGACCGCATGTTCAAGAACATCAAGGTCGAGAACAACGCGGTGTCGGCGGAGGATATCCTGCGCGAGATCAATCGCGGCGGCTGGTCGACCGGCTATTGCGGCCAGTCTCCCGAACGGCTCAAGGCCCACATGAAGAACCAGGCCAAGTTCGATCTGGTGACGCTGCGCGCGCCGAAGGACGATCCGGAAGTCGGCGGAGATTATTACGGCCTGCCATGGCCGTGCTGGGGCACGCCGGAGTTCAGGCATCCCGGCACGCCAATCCTCTACAACACCAACCTTTCGGTAAAGGATGGCGGCGCCACGTTCCGCGCGCGGTTCGGCGTCGAGCGCGTCGTCAAGCGCAAGGTGATGGAGAACGGGCAGGAAGTCGAAAAAGAGGAGCACGACAACCTCCTCGCCGAAGGTTCCTATTCGGTGGGCTCCGAAATCAAGGATGGATATCCTGAATTCACCCTGGGCGTGCTCAAGAAGCTCGGCTGGGACAAGGACCTCACGCCGCAGGAAATGGAAATCATCCAGCGCGTCAATTCGGCCAATCCCGATGCGGTGTCGTGGTCGCTCGATCTTTCGGGCGGCATCCAGCGCGTGGCGATCGAGCACGGCTGCTCGCCCTACGGCAACGCCAAGGCGCGCATGGTCGCCTGGAATCTTCCCGATCCCGCTCCCGTCTATCGCGAGCCGATCTATACGCCGCGCCCCGACCTCGTCGCCGACTATCCGACCTTGCCGGACGCCAGGCAGTTCCGCGTGCCCAATATCGGTTTCTCCGTGCAGAAGGCCGCGGTCGATCGCGGCATATCAAAACAGTTCCCGCTGATCCTAAGTTCCGGCCGGTTGGTGGAATATGAAGGCGGCGGCGAGGAGACGCGCTCCAACAAGTGGCTCGCCGAGCTGAAGCAGTACATGTTCGTCGAAATCAATCCGGCGGATGCGAGCGAGCGCGGCATCAAGGACGGCGGATGGGTGTGGGTGACGGGACCGGAGGGCAGTTCTAAGACCCGCATGAAGGCGCTGGTGACCGAGCGCGTCGGCAAGGGCGTCGCCTGGATGCCTTTTCATTTCGCCGGCTGGTTCGAGGGCGCCGATCTGCGCGCCAAATATCCGAAGGGCGCCGATCCGATCGTGCTCGGCGAGAGCGTGAACACGCTGACGACCTACGGCTACGATCCTGCGACCGGCATGCAGGAGCCGAAAGCCACCCTTTGCCAGATCAGAGCAGCGTGAGGGGGCGGCGATGGCGCGCATGAAATTCCTTTGCGACGCGGACCGCTGCATCGACTGCAACGCCTGCGTCACCGCCTGCAAGAACGAGAACGAGGTGCCCTGGGGCATCAATCGCCGCCGTGTCGTCACCATCAATGACGGCAAGCCGGGCGAGCGCTCGGTGTCGATGGCCTGCATGCATTGCACGGATGCGCCCTGCGCGGCGGTCTGCCCGGTGACCTGCATCTACCCGACCGACGACGGCATCGTGCTGCATAACAAGGATCTCTGCATCGGCTGCGGCTATTGCTTCTATGCCTGTCCGTTCGGCGCGCCGCAGTATCCGCAGGTCGGCAATTTCGGCTCGCGCGGCAAGATGGACAAATGCACCTATTGCGCCGGCGGCGGCGGACCGGAAGCGCCCGGCAGCGCCGCGGAATTCGAGAAATACGGCTCGGACCGGTTCGGTCAGGGCAAGCTGCCGCTATGCGCCGAAATGTGCTCCACCAAGTCGCTGCTGGCGGGTGACGGCGAAATCATCGCCCAGATCTACAAGGAACGGGTGCTGAAGCGGGGTTACGGCTCCGGCGCATGGGGCTGGATGACGGCCTATCACGACGACATCAAGGTCTGAGTGGACGGGCCGTCGCGACGATCGCGGCATGAGAGGAGGTCGATGGCCATGAGATTTCTTGCGCGCATTTGCCTCGCGACCCTCGTTCTGTTGCTGCTCGGGGTGGCGGCGTCCGCGCCCGCGACTGCCGAGAAGTTCGGCCCGGACGGCGCCCCCAATCCGACGGCGAGCGTCGTCGACCAGCAGACGCTGCTGAAGCAGGTTCCCCGCATCGAAGGCCGCATCGACATTCCCGACACGAAAGCGGCCGTGCTGATGCAGCCCGCCGGCCGCACCTGGGATTATTTCCACGAGGTGCTGCTGCACGGGGGCGGCGCGATCGTGATCCTCGGCATGATCGTGGCCCTCGCCGTGGCATATCTCATCATGGGACGGCTGCGGATCACGGCCGGGCGCTCCGGCCAGACGATCGTCCGCTTCAAGGCCTTCGAGCGATTTGCGCATTGGCTGACGGCGGTGTCCTTTGTCATTCTCGGCCTGACCGGCCTGAATATCACCTTCGGCAAGATCGTGCTTCTGCCGGTGATCGGCCCGGAGGCGTTTTCATATGTCTCGGAGCTTGCGAAGTACACGCACAACTTCACGAGCTTTGCATTCATGGTTGGGCTCCTGCTGATCATCGTGATCTTCTTCAGGGACAACCTTCCCGCGAAGGTCGATCTCGATTGGGTCAGGCAGGGCGGAGGCTTCATCAAGAACAGGCACGCGCCGGCCGGCAAGTTCAATCTGGGAGAGAAGCTGGTCTATTGGCTCTCGCTTGCGGCCGGCATTGCGGTTTCGCTGTCAGGTCTCTTGCTGCTGTTTCCCTTCTACGGCACCGATATTGCCGACATGCAGATCGCGCAGGGAGCGCACGCCATCGTCGCCGTTCTCTTCATCGCCCTGATCCTCGGCCACATCTATATCGGCACGCTCGGCATGGAGGGCGCGTTCGAGGCGATGGGCACCGGCGAGGTCGATCTCAACTGGGCGAAAGAGCATCACGATCTCTGGCTCGCCCAGCAACTCGCCAAGGAAGAACGGCAGCGACTGTCGGCGACGCCGGCCGAATGAGCGTCTTTGGGGGGCGAGGTTCAAATCGCGCCTTTCGCCGCCTTCTCCCGCCCATCGCGCTCGCGCAGATAATCGTCCGTGGTTCGGACGGCTTGGCTTTGCGCGCCGTAGGGATCGAAACCTTCTTCCGCGACGGCTGCGACGCGGCAGTCGTCGCACATCTTGATGATATCGACCCGTCGCGATGAGCCGGTATACATCCAGTGTTTGCCTCCGAGCTTCGCCACCACGCGCTCGATCGTGCTCTTAACGCCGAACGGCTTGCTGCAGCGAATGCAGCAGAACGGCTCCTCTTCCTTGAGGATGCGCGCAGGGGCCCGGGCCGCGCGGAAGTCGAGTTGAGGCTTCAGCGCGATCACCTTCTCGGGGCAGGTCGCCTGGCACAATCCGCACTGGACGCAGGCGTCTTCGACAAAGCGCAGCATCGGCCGTTCCGGGTCGTCGCGCAGCGCGCCCGTGGGGCACGCCGATACGCAGGACAGGCAGAGCGTGCAGCCGCCGACGTCCAATTCCACGGTGCCGAATGGCGCGCCGTTGGGGACTGCGACGATATCAACCGGATCGGGGGCGGCGCGATGAAGTTCGCTCATCGCAAGGCGCAATACGTCACGCTTCTTGCCGACGGGCCGGAAACTTGCCGGTCGCGGCGCCGCTGGCATCGAGGGGATCGCCCGCAACGCTTCGATCAGACGGTCCGGATCGTCCGTTTCGATGGTTGCAACCCGCCCGGTGCCGAAGCCGAGCCCGGTGAGAATCGGATCGGCCAGCGCCATCGTCCGCATCAGTCCGGAAATGTCATGAAGCGGCCGCGCCCGAAGCAGGAATCGCATGGCGGATGCGCCATAGGCGAAGGCGGCAGCGATGCTTTCCAGGCCGATCTGCGTGATCTCGTTGACCGCAAACGGCAGCACATGCGCCGGCAGTCCGTCGCCGAATCGGGCCAGCGCGTCGATCAGCGGGACGCCGTGAGGATCGTCGTGCACCAGCACGATCGCCCTTTCGCCGCCCGCCTCGCGGTAGGCCGTCAGCATCGCGCGCAGCTTGCGCATCAGCGTATCCTCCGGCGGTATCGCGTAGGAGGCTGCGCCGGTCGGGCAGGCGGCCGCGCACTGGCCGCAGCCGGCGCAGACGTTCGCATCGATCTCGATGTGATCCCCGGCCGGCGTGATGGCCGCCGTGGGACAGAGATCGAGGCAGCGCGTGCAGCCGGTGCGCTGCGAGCGGGAATGCGCGCACAGCGCGGCGTCGTAGGTGATGTAGCGCGGCTTCTCGAAAGTGCCGACGAGATCGCGCGCCCTGAGAACGGCCTGCAGCATCGCCGCGGGATTGCCGGGATCGGCGCGCAGATAGCCGTCGCGCAAATCGGCGGCGGGGAAGAATGCCGAGCCGCCGGTCAGGTCAAGGATGATGTCGCAGCTCGACCTCATGTCATTGCGCGATGGCCCGAATACCAGCGCGCGGCGGGAAGAGGGGGACGCTTGCGCGAAATCGTCGACCGTCACCTCGAACGCGCCGACGTGACCGCGGGCGTTCCTGACCTTTCCCTTCGCCACCGGAAAGTCGGTCCTTCGCGGTGGAGCGATCGCTGCCGGGGGCTCGATCAGTACCGTGACGTCCAGATGGTCTTTGAGCAGTTGGCCTGCTTCGACCGCAGTCTCGTCGCGGCCGCAGATGAGGATGACGCCGCGGCTCTCCAGGTTGACCAGCGGCACCGGTGGCGCGGGCTCGGCCGCGGCCGCCAGCAGCGCCGCCATTTTCGGCCCCGCCTGCGCCGATTCACTGGACCATCCCGCGGACTCGCGGAGGTCGACGAAATGAATCGGCGTTGCGCGTCCACCTTCTGTGGCCGCATCGGAAAACAGCGCCGCCTGCTGCGTGCATCCGACCGTCAGCGGCGTGTCGCCTGCCGCGATCGCCCGGAACCGATCGAGCTCGGCGCCGCACAACCGGGTCGCGCTCACAAGTTCGCCGCGGCACCCGCGATGGATCGCACCACTGTCGAGGGGCATCGTGTCGTCGCATGAGCAGATCAGAAGATGCCTGTTGGACTCGGCCATTGCTCTCACAATTTCTTGTAGGCCCGATTCCGGCTTCACGTTGCGGAGGCAACTGGCCGGAACTCCGCGCAAAGTATATACCGATGGCATCAGAGTTGGGATGCCGGAGGTAGTCAATGAAGCTGCTGCGGACTATCCGGCTCGATGCTTCGGATTCGTTCATTTTTGAAAAAGCGGCGGAGCCGGGCGAATGGGCCGTGTCGGGCGCGTTTGCGTTCGGCCGTTGCAGCCCGGCAGAGCTGCAAGGCAAGGCACGTACCGCGTTCCGCGCTGGTTTTTTGGGCTTGGCCTCGCTCGGCCGTTCGACATTGGCGCAAATTGTCGAAACGCACGAAAAAGATCGCGAGACCGTTGTCGAACTGCTTGCGCAGCAATTGGTTAGGGGCTTCGGTGCGCCTGACCTTGCCACCGCCCGCCTGGCCGCTGAAGAGGAGACCGGTTTCGTGGCGTCGCTTTGCGACCATCCGCCGGGTTTGCTCATCGCCGTGACCCGGCGCTATGAGGACGGAGCCATCCGCGAGGAGTTCCGGACGCTGCGTTCGCGCGGCGGGGAAGACCACGCCCGCGCTTTCGAATTTCTGGAAGTGACCGGCGAGGATGACGCGCCAGTCGAGCACCTCGATCTCACCGGGCTGGGGAAGGGAGCGCATCGTTGAGCAGGTCGCGCGACTTCTGGCTCGCTTCCGGTCATCATCTGCTTGATCGCGACGCCGCGGGCAGGTTGGTCGTCACCGACGAATTCCTGAAAGCCTATCTGGCGCGTCCGGAACTGGTGCCGCCGCCGGAGGCTTGCTCCGCCGAGCGCAAACTACATGAAGGGTTGCTGCGCGATCCCCGGCAGCCAGTCGCAGCGTCCCGGATTGCCGCGATCGCGGACCCGGATGCGCGCGAAAACTGGCAGACGATGATCGCGTGGCGCGACCATCTTGTGAAGTGCCGCACCCTGGAAGCCGCCTATCTCGAAATCGTCAGGCGCAACGACCGATTCCCTCATATCCTCACG
Organism: Bradyrhizobium sp.; assembly: GCA_049582465.1. Taxonomy (GTDB): domain Bacteria; phylum Pseudomonadota; class Alphaproteobacteria; order Rhizobiales; family Xanthobacteraceae; genus Bradyrhizobium. Next base: position 10,367 of record JBAUUA010000402.1, read on the forward strand.
GCGCAGCTGGTGCAGGCGATCCTGCGCAACGCATTGGATGATTGCGAAGATGTTTTCATGCTGCGCGCCGCCGAGATGTTCTTCCGGCCGCAGCGGCTGGCGTTTGGGGACGGCGCTGTCACCGCAATCGACGAAGAGACGGAGTCGCAGTTCGGGCGCCAGCCTCCCTCACCGCTGGTTGCGCTGCTCGGTCTGCCGGCGACCGCCGAAGTCGATATGCTCGACGACAGGACAGCCGACGCATATTGGGAACGCAGCGACCGCTTCGATACGGCGCTGGATATGACAGCCACAGGCCGCGGCTCGGCCGCGCTGGGCGAGGTCATCGCGCGCCGGCTCTCGCATTTGCTTGCGATCGATGTCGCCGTCGAGCCCTTGACGGAACTGCACAACGCGCCGCTGTCCTGGTATGTCGGCCTTGATTCCGAGGCCACGCGCATCGGCGATGCGATCTGGAACGGCGAGGATCTCGACGACGCGACGCGCGCGCGCCTGATCGGCCTCTACCGGCTGACGTTCCGCAATCCGGCGGACATGATCGAAAAGGTGCAAGGCGAGCCCGTCTATCTCCTGGCGGCGACGGCAGCCGACGAGGTGCTGCGGTTGAAGCCGCAAAATCTCGTGACCGGCCTGCCGGTCCGGCATGCGGAGGCAGTGCATTGATATCGACGGCCCTTTCAAGCATCGCGGTAGGTGTCGTGGTCGAGCGGCGCAAGGCGAAGAGCGCGTGGGTGGATTTCCTGTGGCGGCCGGTATCGGTTTTCGTCGGAAAGCCGTCGGCCGCCCCCTGGACCTTGCTCGCCGCGGAAGCGGAAACCGCCTTGTTCTATGCAGGCGAGGCCATGATCGAATTGCACCGGACCGAGACCACGAATTATCGCGAAAACCTTGTCTCGGGCGCCCCGGCATTGTGGATTGCGCTGCGGCCGGTCGCCTCAGAACGCCCCTATGAGATCCTCGCCGTGACAGCGGATCCCGCCGAAGGCGAGGCGTTCACCGATGCCGGCAGCAACCTTGTCGAGGCGGTGCCGATGCCGCCCGAGGTTGTCGAATCCATCGGCAGGTTCATCGCCGAGCATCATGTCGAACGGCCCTTCGTCAAGCGGCGCCGCCAGCCGGCGGCGCCTGCGCTTGTCCGCGACGGACAAGGGAATGGGAGCGTCGAATAGCCATGGCCGAAAATTTCGTTTCACGCTGGGCAAGGTTGAAGCGCAACTCCGACGCGCCCTGCCGTCCGGAGCCGACAAGCGATGGACCGCCGGTCGATGTGGTTGCCGCCATCGAGACGGACGCGGTGCCCGAGCGCCGCGAAAACCGCGACATCACTGATGAGCCGTTCGATCTTGCGTCTCTGCCATCGATTGAAACGATCACCGTCAATACGGACATCCGTGGCTTCCTGCAAAGCCGGGTGCCTGTCGAATTGACGCGGGCCGCGCTGCGTCGAGCCTGGGCGAGCGATCCGGCGATTCGCGACTTCATCGGCATTGCCGAGAACCAATGGGACTTCAATGATCCCCATGCGATGCCTGGCTTCGGTCCGCTGCAGGAGAACGACAATCTGCCGGCCCTGCTGGCGCGCGCGCTGGGCAGCCGCGACGGCCTCGCCGGAGTCATCCCGGAAATGCCGGTGCCCGTGCAGCGGGCATTGCCGGCCGCCGCCGATCGCGAAGTGGCGGCTCGCGAACAGACTACGCAGCAGGCATTTGCCGTCTCGCCGCCGGCCGACAATAGCGGCGGTTCAGCGGATACCGGTCGCGGAGAAGCTGAGGCCCAGCGCGACGGTGTGACCGAAGGAATCGAGTCTCCAGGGCAACATCGCGCGCATGGCGGCGCTTTACCGCGGTGAGGGTGGATCGAGTGGAGCAGATGCAGGAGTTCGAGTCTCACATCACTTCGCGGCGGGTCGTCGATGAAATCGATCGCGCCCGTGCGCAGGAATATGCGCTGCTGGCCGCGCTGCTTTCACGCAGCCCCGATGCCCGAATGATGGAACAGCTGACCTTGCTGCGCGGCGACGCAAGCCCGCTGGGCCTGGCGCATGCCGGCCTTGCCGGCGCCGCGGCCGAAGCGGATGAGGCGAGCGCACAGCGCGAGTATTTCGATTTGTTCGGCGGGCTCGGACAGAACGCGCTGTTGCCTTATGCATCGCATTATCTGACAGGCTCGCTCTACGGACGCCCGCTCGCGCGGCTGCGCGAAGCGCTTCGGCGTCTCGGCTTGGAAAGCGCGGCCGAGCATTCGGAACCCGAGGATCACGTCGCAATTCTCTGTGAAATCATGGCAGGCCTTGTCGGCGGGGAAATTGCAGCTCCGGCCGGCGCCGATCGCGAGTTCTTCGAACAACATCTCGCGCCCTGGCTCCGGCGCTTCTTTGTCGATCTGGAGGCCGCCAAATCGGCAGAATTTTACGCGCACGTGGGATCACTCGGCCGAACGTTCGTGGACATCGAGACCGGGGCATTTGCGCTTCCGGCCTGAACAAGAGGAGAAGGCACGATGCGCATGTTTGTCATGGCATGCCTTGCCGCCGGCGTCATCGCCGCTGCCATTCTCGATAATCTGGTGCAGGAACCCGTTTCAGCCGCCTTTGCCGAACCCAGCGCGCGAATTAATGCAGGTGAACCGCACTAACGTCGCATTGAACCCTTAAGCGGCTCGGCTTGGTGGCTTTGATGCCACTTTGAACTTTATCACGGTTCCACCGACCCATTTATGGCAGCAAAACGGAGACGTTCCATGATGCGTCCGATCATTTCTGCTGTCGCTGTTGCCGCTCTGATCGCGGTTACGATTTCGGTGCTGCGGTCGAACTCTCCTTCGATCGAATTATCGACCGCTGCGATGCCGTCGTTGCAGGAACTGCACGCGACGGCCAACGTGAACAAGCTCCCCGTTCAGGAAATCGAGGATCAATCCCTGGTTTATCCGACCGCGGAGAAACGCTAGCATCGTCACAGGAACGAAACGCCCGCCGCCTTTGGCGCAGGCTTTCCTGGCCCATTCTGGCCCGGAGTAGTCGAACCACCGCGACCGGCACCCAGGCGAGAACGCGGGCTCCGTTGAATTTACTCGGATTTCGCCGGGAAAAACTGGTGCTGCCAGACAGGATTGAACTGTCGACCTCTCCATTACCAATGGAGTGCTCTACCACTGAGCTACGGCAGCATGCCCGGATGGAGAATCGGCCAAAAGGCCCCTACAGGCGGGCCGATCCTTGCCACAAGGCCCCGGCCCGCGCAAGCGCGCGAAGGGGCCGCCTGACGACGAAAAATCGGCGAAATCAGCGCAATTGGCCCGCCGCCGTGTTCGTCCGGCCGGTTCTGGGCCGATCCGGTTCCCGAATTCGCCGATGGGCCTGCCGGCGCCGGGTTTTCGTCCATCGAAGGTCCGGTGATATCCTCTTCGGGCGCGGCGGATAAAAGCGGGTCCATGATGACGAATGACAGGGATGGAGGCGAAGGCCGGGCAGGCCATCTGGCGAAAAAAGATGCAAGAAAAGATGCAAGGCGGGATCGGCTGAAGCAGGCGTTGCGCGAAAACCTCAAGCGGCGAAAATCGCAGGCGCGGGGACGAAACGATATCCCGCCCGCATCTTCCCATGATGAAGCCGCCGCACCACATGACGACGGCGGAGAAAAGCCGGGCGAATAGCCGGGTTGGGCCCGCGGCAGGTTTTGCTACCTTCCTGTAACGTGAGACGGAGATGGCTGTGACCCCCGCGACTGGAACCGGCGCCGATGGCAGCGCCTTGCTGAAAAGCGCCTTTCCCCGCCTGGAGCAGACCTTTCCGACGCTGACGCCGCCAGAGATCGTGCGCATGCGCCGGTTCGGCGAGGTGCGTCACTACAAGCACGGCGAAATGCTGTTCGAGACCGGCAAGCCCGGGCC
>JBAUUA010000403.1:0-5589 GCA_049582465.1 Bradyrhizobium sp.
CTCGCCCACGCCGTCGACGGCTACTGGTCGCGCTGATCGGCCGCGTGCCGAACCGCCGCGCCGGTTACCGTCGATTGCCGGCGCGCGTCGCGAACCTCGCCTTTGCCATTCCTGATACCCCTGACTGTCCGTCCTTGATGACGGACCCCTCCCGGATGACGGGCCCGAACTGAAACAGCTTCGCCAGGATCTCGGCGACGCATCGGCGGAAGCCTGTCGGCTCGGCCGGAACCGGCTTGGCGCAGGCGTCCAGTCCCGCGCCCGCCCCTGTTGATAAAGCCCTCGACCCCCGTCCGGCGGGGTGACAGAAGCCGGCGGCGTGGTATCGACGAGCCCGACATCCCCACCGATACCTCCTCAGGGCTCAAGACGGACGGAACCAACCACCATGCGGATTACCCTCGTCGGCTCCCGCCATTTCGGCGTGACCACCCTGAACATGCTACGCCAGCATGGGGTCGACATCGTCAGGGTCGTGGTGGCCGATGCCGAAGACCGCCTGGCGGCGGCGGCCAGGGCCGCCGGGATCGAGGTCGTGGTGCAGGCCAAGCCCAGGCTCGTGGTGGCCAGGGAAATCGCCGAAGGGACCGACCTGATCGTGACGGCGCATAGCCACGCCCGCATCAGCAAGGAGGCGCTGGCCGTCGCCAAGCTCGGCGGCATCGGCTATCACCCCTCGCTCCTGCCCCGCCACCGCGGCATCGCGGCGGTGGAATGGACCATCAAGGAAGGCGATCCGATCGCCGGCGGCACCATCTATCATCTCGCCGACCGCATGGACGCCGGCGCGATCGCCGCCCAGGAATGGTGCTTCGTCAAAAAGGGCGAAACCGCGCGCGAGTTATGGGAGCGCGCGCTGGCTCCGCTCGGCCAGAAGCTGCTCGGCGAGGTCATCGACTACGCCAAGGCCCATAACAGCCTGCCCGCGAAACCTCAGGACGAGCAGTTCGCCACCCTGGCACCGAGTCTCTCAGAGTAATATAATACCGGGCGCACAAAGTGGTACCCAGGTCCTCCGCAAGCGCGCGAAACAGGTAAATTTCTGTTCCCCAGGCGGAACCTATCCCCAGGTCAAATGTTTGATTCAACGGGAACTTTTATGGTTACCGCGACGCAGCAAATTTTGGACACAATCTGCCCGGATAAGCCGAGTCATCATACACATCGGGGATTTGATTCATGCGCTTCAATCGCATTTGTTTTGCATTGTTTGCTTCTGCCCTCACCGCCGCCACCGCCAGCGCACCCGCAATGGCGCAGACTCCGTATGACGGGCTCTGGAGTGTTACAGTTGTAACCAAAAGCGGCAGCTGCGAACCGCAGACGCGCTCGACGCTTACCATCAGCGACGGTAAAGTTTCTGCAGCCGGCGCAGACGTGACCGGCAGCATTGGACGCGAAGGTGTCGTCCGCGTTTCGATCGGTGGTGCGTATGCCAATGGCCAGCTCAGCGGTAATTCCGGATCGGGAAAATGGAACGGCGCCTCGGCGGGCATCCCGTGCAGCGGCCGCTGGGAAGCTTCGCGCCAGTAAGGCGAGCCGATCCGCTGGCGGCTTTCCGACCGTCAGGCGTTTGATCCTGGCCGTCGTCACGCTGTTTGTGGCGGCAGTCTCTGTCACCCCAAGCCACGCCCAGGCCGGACCTTTCTCCGGCATGGCGGGTGTCTGGTCCGGCGGCGGCACCGTCACCCTCGACGACGGTTCGACCGAACGCATCCGCTGCCGCGAAACCGCCGCGGTCGGGGACCGCGGCGCCGGCCTCAACCTCGGCCTGACCTGCGCCAGCGACAGCTATAAATTCGATCTCCGCGGCGACGTGGTCTCCGACCGCGGCGTGCTCTCGGGGAGCTGGAGCGAAAGCAGCCGGGGCATCACCGGCTCCCTCCAGGGGCGCGGCGGCAACGGCAATTTCGAGGTGGTCGCCAATGCCGCCGGATTCACCGCAAGCCTTTCCGTGGCAACCCGCGGCAACCACCAATCCGTGGCCATCAGGGCCCAAAGCGGCTTCCGGGGCGCCTCGATCGCGCTGAACCGCCGCCAGAACTGATCTCGCATCCCTCAATAACACCGTCAGACCCGCTTCAACACCGTCAGACCCGCTTCGCCGAAGACGCCCTAGCTGCCCTGCTTCGGCGCCGCCAGCCGCGCGGCGGTCTGCTTGATGGTTTTCGCGATCAGCAGCGCCTGTTCCTTGCTGAGCGCGAAATCCTGAACGCCCTTATTCGTGGTCAGCGAAAGCACCATGATGTCGGGCTGGTTCTCGGGCCAGCCGGTTGCGAAGGCGGTCACGAAATTCGCCGAGATGGATCGACTGGTCATGCAGGCTTCCTCTTACAAAAATTCTGACGTGTTGCCGTTCACGCGACGAGCGATAGTCCGGGCGGACGAGCGCTGCTGCGCGCGACGACGGTCCGGAGCGGCGCTTAAGCGCCCGGTACGAAGGCCGTGACTTCGATCTCGACCTTCGCGCGCTCGTCGACCAGGCCCGCGATATAGAGCAGCGTCGACGGCGGAAAGGTCTTGCCCAGCGTCTCGCGCCAGGCCGCGCCGATGCCGGCGCCGGCGGCTTCGTACTCGCCGCGGCTGGTCAGGTACCAGGTCAGTCGAACGATGTGCTGAGGCCCTGCGCCAGCCTCCGCCAACAGTTTGATGATCTTCCGCAAGGCCAAGCCCACCTGCCCGGCCATGTCGGAGGGATATTCGCCCTTGTCGTCACCGGTCTGGCCGGCCAGCACGACCCATCGGCCGGGGCCGGCGATCTCGACGCCGTGCGAGAAGCCTCGCGGCTTCGGCCATTCGGCAGGTTGCAGGATACGCATGGCAGGATCTCCGGCAATGTTGAGGGATCGTCATTCCGGGATGGTCCGAAAGACCAGACCCGGAATCTCGAGGTTCCCCGATGCGCAATTGCGCATCTGAGGTTCGCGGCTTCGACGTGCCCCGGAATGACGTCAGCGTCCCTTAGCACCGATCGCCGGCCCGTGCATCACCGCATCAGCCAATTTGCGCGTTGCAAATTCTTACCAAGTCGCCGATACCGGCGGGCCCACCTCAACCTCCCGCGCCTCGCGAAAGCGGGGCCTGTCTGGCGCTTCCCGCTGATGGACAAGACCCCTTCCATACCGAGAGCCGCGCTATGGATGGCGGGCTGGCTCGCCTTGATGCTGATCGTGACGATCGCCGGCCGCGAAACGCTGCGCGAACTGAACGTGTTCCAGGTCATGGAGGCGCGCTCGGTCATCGGCTTGCTGATCCTGTATCCCCTGATCCGCCGCCAGGGCGGGTTCGCGGCGATGCGGACGTCGCGGCCGTGGCAGCATATCGGGCGGAACCTCGTTCACTATGCCGCGCAGATCGGCTGGTTCTTCTCGCTGACGCTGATTCCGCTGGGCCAGGTGGTCTCGATCGAATTCACGATGCCGATCTGGACCGCGATCCTGGCTGCGGGTTTTCTCGGCGAGCGCATGACGTTCGGCAAGGTCGCCGCCATCGTGCTTGGCGTGATCGGCGTCATCATCATCGTCCGCCCCGTGGCCGGCGAGATCAATCCGGGCCAGTTGATTGCGCTGGCCGCGGCCGTCGGTTTCGGCATCTCCATCGCGATGATGAAGTCGCTGACCCGCACCGAGAAGACGCTGTCGATCATCTTCTGGATGCTGGCGATCCAATCCGCGACCGGATTCTTGCCTTCGCTCTATGTCTGGCAGTGGCCATCAGCATACGCCTGGGGCTGGATGGTCGTGCTCGCGTTCTGCGGCACATTCACGCACTACTGCATGGCGCGCGCGATGCTGTATGCCGATGCCACCGTGGTGCTGCCGATGGATTTCCTGCGCGTCCCGCTGACGGCAACGATGGGCTGGCTGATCTATTCCGAGCGGCTCGACATGTTCACCGTGCTCGGCGCCGCGCTGATCCTGACCGGCAATCTGTTGAACCTGCGATCCGCCCATCCGGTACCCGCGCGCGTTGGGACCTGAGCCGCCTGCCCGCGACGCGCGATTTTTTCGCGGGCGTTTCGCAGATTGTGATCTAAATCACGCAACCCTTCGCTGTGTTTCAGTAGCGTTTGCCACCGGCGGCGCGCCCGCCAAACCTGGGCACCGGCGGATTTTTCCGACGCGAAGCGCGGCATTCTCGTGTAACCTGCGCCGAAAGGCTTGCAGCCCAAATTGTTTGATTCCACCGGGGGATTTCAGATGCGCCATCTCACCGTCATTTTTTCCCTGATTTGCATGCTGTTTTCGGCCAACGCGGCCAAGGCCGACAAGCGCGTCGCCTTCGTCGTCGGCAACGGCGCCTACAAGAACGTGGCGCAACTTCCCAACCCGCCGATCGACGCCAAGGCGATGGCCGCCGTGCTGCGCAATGTCGGCTTCGACGTCGTCGAAGGCACCAACCTCACCCGCGACACGATGACGGAGAAGCTGCTCGACTTCGGCAAGAAGGCACAAGGCGCCGACGTCGCGGTGTTCTTCTATGCCGGCCACGGTATCGCCATCAGCGGCACCAATTACCTGCTGCCGATCGATGCCGACATCAAGTCGGAGATGGACGTCAAGCTGGGCGCGGCCATCAATATCGATCTCACGCTCGACCAGACCATGAGCGACGCCAAGGTCAAGCTGGTGTTCCTCGATGCCTGCCGCGACAATCCCTTCGCGGCGAAGATCAAATCGAATTCGGCGACCCGCAGCGTCTCGGTGCAGACGGGACTGGCGGAGATGAAGTCCGGCGAGGGCACGCTGATCGCATTCGCGACCGGCCCCGGGCAGACCGCGCTCGACGGCCAGGAAGGCACCAACAGCCCGTTCACGCGCGCCCTGATCGCCCACATCACGACGCCCGGGGTCGAGATCCAGCAGGCGATGACCGAGGTCCGCGCCCAGGTCAACGAAGAGACCAACAAGGGCCAATTGCCCTGGGGGCATACTAACCTGATCGGTTCGGTCTATCTCAACCCGGTGGCGGCCCCGGCTGCCGGTACAGCCGCCTCCCCGGCCATGGCCGCAGTCGCTCCCAGCTCCGGCGCTTCGGATGTCGAGCTCGAGTTCTGGCGCTCCGTGAAGGAATCCAACAAGCCGGAAGAGCTCAACGCCTATCTGTCCAGCTATCCCAACGGCCAGTTCAAGTCGCTCGCGCTGGCCCGCATCGCCGCGCTGGAGAACGGGGCGTCGACCACCACGCGTAACCTCACCACCGGCGTCGATCCCGCGACCTTCACCCAGGAAGCGAACCAGACCACGGAAGACCAGATCGGCCTCGACAAGGGCCAGCGCCGCGACGTGCAGCGCCGCCTGAACGGGCTTGGCTTCGACACCAAGGTGACCGGCAAGTTCGATGACGGCACGCGCGCCGTGATCACGCGCTGGCAGGCCGCGCGCGGCTATCCCTCGTCCGGCTTCCTCAACAAGCTGCAGCACAAGGCGCTGTTGACCGAAATCGTCGCGACCACGCAGACGAGTTCTGGCGAAACCGACGAACGCCCGGTTCGTCGCGCCCGCCCGAGCGGCGGCGGCGGTGGCGGCCCCGGCTGCCGGTACAGCCGCCTCCCCGGCCATGGCCGCAGTCGCTCCCAGCTCCGGCGCT
>JBAUUA010000404.1:0-5667 GCA_049582465.1 Bradyrhizobium sp.
GATGAAGGTAGTGCATCAACTGGGCGTGGCTGGTTATATCGAAACCGTTCGCGGCAGGGGAGGCGGGCTGCGCCTCGCCAAGCCGGTCGAGGCGATCGGGCTTGGCGACGTGGTGCGCTACACCGAGCCAGACATGGCCATCGCCTCATGTTTCAAGCCCGTCGATGCCCCTGCGCCATCCGTCAATGTTGTGTGTTGAGGCGAGCCCTGGAGAAGGCGCGCGACGCCTTCGTTGAGGTCCTTGATGCCTATACGTTGAGTGACCTCGTCCGGCCGCGCGGCCGCATGCTTGGAATGTTGGGGATTTCGGGGATCGAAGCCCAACAATGACGATTGATGCGCCTCGCTGCGGCGCGCTCGCGCGCGTTCTTTGCAGGCGTTCTGGCTTACGGCGTTCTCCGAAATGATTAGTTACATCGCGGAAAATTCCGCAGTCGGATTCTACGGCTGTTCTGCGGCAACCACCGCGCGGAGCCCTTCCAGAGCCGGGCGCACTGTTTCATCCCCATTCGTACCGTAGACGGCATACCCGGGATACGAGAACTCCGGCGCGCCGTGCACCCGATGCAACTGTCCGTTCTCAAGATAGGACCGTACCGCACCCATCCGGAAGTAGCCGGTCCCGCCGGCTTCGAGGATGTAGTCGCGAGCGAGTGGGCCGAGCCCGACAAACAGGCCGGGGTTGCTCGCCTCAGGGAAGCTGATGCCGTGACTGAGCGCGAAATCCGCGCCCCAATCGACATAGACGTAGTTGGCCCGGGCGACGGTCTCTGCATCCAGGCGCATACTGCTCGCGTCCGGGTCGGTCGTCACCAGCACAAGCTTTTCCTCGAACAGCAACTCGATCTTCAGACCCGGACGGTGCTGTGGCGCATACATGACGGCGATATCGAGCACACCCTCCGCCACCTGCGTCATTAAACTCTCGGGCACACCGACCTGCGCGCGCAGCGCAAGGTCCGGGGCGGACCGCCGCATCCACAGCATCCACTTCAGTAGCCAGGGATCCCACAGGCTGAGTTCGCCGCCGAACGCCAGCATCGCGCGGTGACCGCGCGGGACGGCAACTTTCTGCCGCGCACGCTCCCACAATTGCACGAAGCTCGGCGCATAACGGAGGAATTGCTCGCCCTCGGGGGTCAGAGTTGCGCCGGCCTTGTTGCGCACGAACAAGGGCCGGCCCAGCTGCTCCTCCAGCAAGTGGATCCTGGCGCTTACCGTGGTCTGGCCCACATTGAGCCGTTCAGCCGCGCGGATGAAATTGCCGCTGCTGACGATTTCAAGGAAGGTCCTGACGACTTCGGTGTCCATGAGCAACACTAGCAAAATTATTGGTACAAACACCCAGAACTTTTCGTTTGTCAGAATTCCAATCCGCTGGCCAATCTGACGCGGTCCAAGTTGACGCATCGATAGATCCGAATCCGCTTGCCGCGGTCAACGATCGCGTCTGGAGACCTGCGAGGAAAAAATGTCCATCGAAAGTAATTTACGACCAGAGCTGTCGAGACGCCGCAGCGCGCTGTCTCGTTTACGGAGACTTCTCGTCGATGCAAAGAAGGTGCCCAAGAGCCGTCTGCAGATACGGTGGGAGCGCCGCTGGGCGGCCGCATCAGGGGCGTGGTTCGCTGTCCTCTTGGCGCTTTCGCTCGGCGCAATAGACTGGCGCGCAGCGGTGATGGTGGCGACGACTGCGTTCATGCTCGCCCGAAGTGGCGACATGCTCGACGATTACGACGAATAGGCAACGAGCCTGGGATTGAGAAGACCAAGCTGGCGGCTGTTCCCGAAACGATTGATTCGAATTTCACGACATCGGATCATCAATCAATCGCTGCGGACGGGCGAAGGCCTCCAGTTTTTCCCGCTTGTCGATGACGATCTCGCGGCCGCGGATGCGCACGCCGTGCTCGGTCAACAGCGCCAGGCTGCGGGACAGATTCTCCCGCGTGGTGCCGATATGCGAGGCCAGCGTGCCCCGATCGAAGGGGACGACGATATTTCCCTGGATATTTCCCTCGGAACTGACGCCGTCCTTGCGCGCCTCGGTCAAGATCCAGTTGGCAAGGCGCTCCACGCTCGACCTCGCCATGTAACCCTTCAGCTTCTTGATGGACGACCGGTAGGCGAGCGCAAGTTCCCGCGCCACGATGCGCGCCCAGGCTACGTCCTGATCGAATATCGCGCGGACGTGTTGCGCCGGAATCAGCAAGATGCGCGAGTCGGCCAATGTGCGGGCGGAGTTCAGATAGGGCTGGTCGCTGACCACGGCGGCAAGAATGAACGTCGACACCGGGTTGATCAGGGAAATTCCCCATTCTCCGCCGTTCTGTTCGGTGAAGATTTCGACCAGTCCCTCGACCAGCACATGCAGGAAGTCGGCGTGATCGCCCTCGTGGATAAGGATGACACCGGTCGGGAACTGCTGCAGCAATGCCGCATCGAGCAAGCTCGCGAGGCTTTCCTCCTTCATTTCCGAAAACAGCGGCAGAGCCTTCAACTGGGCCAGTTCGTGGGGGCGCAACAAGCTTGCTCCTGATTTCTATCGTTCGGGGCGGCCGATTTAATATCTATCAAACAGATTTGTGACAAATATCAAATCGATGATCATCATCGATCAATTTGCACCGCAACAATTCATATAATACCCGGCTCCCGGCGTGCCGTTTGATCCATCACAAATCGGCTCCCCCGAATTTCGTCATGTCTGTCCCGCGAAGCGCTCTCTCAAGGGGATTCTCATGGTCGCGGCAGACTCAGGTACCGTACATCAAGGCCGGGCACTCTGGCTTTCGACCATTTCTTTTACGATCTGCTTTGCGGTCTGGACGATCTTCTCGATCATCGGCATCCGGATTAAGCAGGAACTCGGGCTGAACGACACCCAGTTCGGCCTGTTGATCGGTACCCCCATCCTGAGCGGATCGCTGATCCGCCTCGTGCTCGGCATCTGGACCGACCAGTATGGCGGGCGCCGGGTCTACACCGTCGTGATGCTCGCCGCGGCGGTCGCCACTTACCTGCTGACCTGGGCGCATACATATCCGGAATTCCTGGTGGCGGCGCTGTTCGTCGGCATCGCCGGCGGCTCGTTCGCGGTCGGCGTCGCCTACGTCTCGCGCTTCTACCAGGCGGGCAAGCAGGGCACCGCGCTCGGCATCTTCGGCGCCGGCAATGTCGGCGCCGCCGTGACCAAATTCGTCGCGCCGTTCGTATTGGTGGCTTATGGCTGGCAGATGGTCGCGCAGGTCTGGGCGCTGGTCATCGGGCTGATGGGAATCGCCTTCTGGCTCTTCTCGGAAGAAGATCCGGTGGTGCGCGCGCGACGCGAGAAGCATGAAAAACCGAAAAGCGCGTGGCTCGAACTCGAGCCGCTGAAGAATATCCAGGTCTGGCGCTTCGCGCTGTATTATTTCTTCGTGTTCGGCGCCTTCGTTGCGCTGTCGCTGTGGCTGCCGCAATATTTGATCAAGGTCTACCACGTCGACATCGAGACCGCCGGCATGACGGCGGCGATGTTCTCGTTTCCCGCCAGCGTGTTCCGCGCCTATGGCGGTCACCTTTCCGACCGCTATGGCGCACGCCGCGTGCTGTACTGGACCTTCCTGGTCGCGGTCGTCTGCACCTTCATCCTGTCCTATCCGCCGACCGACTATACGGTGCGGACGGTCACGGGCACGGTCGGCTTCCACATGGAAACGGGGCTGGTGCCGTTTATCGTCACGATCTTCGTGCTGGGCTTCTTCATGGCGCTCGGCAAGGCCGCGGTGTTCAAGCACATCCCGGTCTACTACCCGAACAATGTCGGTGCCGTCGGCGGGATGGTCGGCATGATCGGCGGCCTCGGCGGCTTCGTGCTCCCGATCGCATTCGGCGCGCTGGTCGACCTGACCGGCCTGTGGACCAGCTGCTTCATGCTGCTGTTCCTGCTGGTGACAGGCGCACTCGTCTGGATGCACGTCGCGATCCGGCAGATGGAGCGCGGGGTCGTCGGCGAAGCGCTGAAGAAACTGCCCGAACTCCCCGAGATGGAGGAGGTTCACAAGCCCGAGCATGTCGGCGCTCTGTCGGGCGCGGTCCTGACCGACTGGCGTCCCGAGGACAAGACCTTCTGGGAGACCAGCGGGCGCGCCATCGCGCGGCGCAATCTCTGGATCTCGATCCCGGCGCTGCTGTTGTCGTTCGCGATCTGGCAGGTCTGGTCGGTGGTGGTGGCAAAACTACCGACGGTGGGCTTCAAATTCACCACGGCCGAGCTGTTCTGGCTGGCGGCATTGCCCGGCATCTCCGGCGCGGTGTTGCGCATATTCTATTCCTTCATGGTGCCGATCTTCGGCGGACGGCTGTGGACCACGCTGGCGACCTGGTCGCTGATGATCCCCGCCGTCGGCATCGGCTATGCCGTGCAGACGCCGTCGACGCCGTATCCGGTGTTCCTGGCGCTGGCGCTGTTGTGCGGCTTCGGCGGCGGCAACTTTGCCTCCTCGATGGCCAACATCTCGTTCTTCTTTCCGCGCGCGGAGAAGGGCAACGCGCTCGCGCTCAACGCCGGCCTCGGCAATCTCGGGGTCAGTGTGGTGCAGTTCGTGGTCCCGATCGTGATCACGGCCGGGGTGTTCGGCTGGTTCGGCGGCGATCCGGCGATGGTAACGAGCGGAACGCAGGCTGCGCCGCTCTGGCTGCAGAATGCCGGCTTCATCTGGGTGCCGTTCATCGCGGCGAGCGCGTTCGCGGCATGGTTCGGCATGAACGATATCGCCTCCGCCAAGGCATCGTTCTCGGATCAGGCGGTGATCTTCCAGCGCAAGCACAACTGGATCATGTGCTGGCTCTACACCGGCACCTTCGGCTCGTTCATCGGCTACTCCGCGGGCTTCCCGCTGCTGGCGAAGACTCAGTTCCCGACGGTGGACGCGCTGCAATTCGTCTTCATCGGACCGCTGGTCGGCGCGCTGTCGCGCTCGGCCACCGGCTGGGTTGCCGACAAATGGGGCGGCGGCCGCGTCACCTTGTGGGTGTTCGGCCTGATGATGATCGGCGTGCTCGGGATTCTCTACTTCCTCGGTATCAAGGACCAGCCGGGCGCGTTCTGGGGCTTCTTCGCGATGTTCCTGGTGCTGTTCTTCGCGACCGGCGTCGGCAACGCGTCGACCTTCCAGATGATCCCCAACATCATGCGCAAGGAAATGGACCGGCTGATGCCGTCGGCTGACGCCGCCACCCGCCAGCGTCAGGCCGAAACAGAATCGGCCGCGATCACCGGCTTCACCTCGGCGATCGCCGCCTTCGGCGCGTTCTTCATTCCGAAATCCTACGGAACGTCGATCGATCTCACCGGCGGCGTGCAGGCCGCATTGTGGGGCTTCTTCATCTTCTACGTGATCTGCGTGGTGGTCACCTGGGCCATCTACACCCGCAAGGGTGGCCTGCTTCACGACATCGAACGCGGCGGCCGGATTTCGCCCGCTGCCCAGCCCGCCGAATAAGGAGACCACGGATGAGCCATTTCCTGGACAGGCTGTCGTTCTTCACCCGCGCCAAGGCGGAGTTCGCCGATGGCCATGGCGTGATGACGACCGAGGACCGTTCCTGGGAGGACGGATACCGCAAGCGCTGGCAGCACGACAAGATCGTGCGATCGACGCATGGCGTGAACTGCACGGGCTC
>JBAUUA010000405.1:0-5878 GCA_049582465.1 Bradyrhizobium sp.
CACGATCTCGGCGATGAAGGCGGCCGTATAGGTCGACAGCGCCAGGGTCAGCGCGACGAACTCCGGAATGACGCGCGAGCCGCCGGCAAAATTGAAGCCCCTGAGAACGGGCACTTCAAACGTCACCGGCGCGCCGAAGATAAGCGCGGACACCAGCGGCAGGCCGATCAACAGACCGATCACGTAGGGCCAGATCCGGATCACCCGGCCGCTGTCGAACAATTGGCGGCGCGCATAGCGCCACAACCCGATGGCGGCAATGACGGCGACCAGAACGGCAATCACAAAGGGCTCGAAACCGGGATTGCCGACAGGTTTTGGAATCACCAATCCGCGATTGCTGAGAAAGAAGCTGCCGAACAGCGAGATGCTTTGCCTCGGATTGGGCAGCGCGCCGAGCACCGCGAGATACCAGAACAGGATCTGGAACAACAGCGGCACATTGCGGATCGCCTCGACATAGCCGCCGGCGATCCGCGCCAGGAGCCAGTTCGGCGAGAGCCGGCCCAGCGCCACCAGAAATCCGATCACGGTGGCGAAGAAAATGCCGATGACCGAGACCAGGAGCGTATTGAGCAGGCCCACGAAGAACACGCGGGTATAGGTGTCGGATCCGGAATACGGAATGAGGTTCTGGCTGACGTCAAAACCCGCGGTGTTGTTCAGGAAGCCGAAACCGGAAGTGATCCGCTGCGCCTCGAGGTTGGCGCGGGCGTTGGCGACGATCTCGTAGCCGATCCAGACCAGGGCGGCGACGAACACGATCTGGACGAAAAATCCCTTCCAGCCCGAACGGCCGCCGAGAGCATGCCGCAGCTTGGCGGCAAACTGCGACGGCGGGTGTCGGGGCTCGATGCTCATCGCCGCGGCCGCGTGGCCGGCGATCAGCGGATCGGCGGCGCGTACTGAATTCCGCCCTTGTTCCAGAGCTGGTTGAGGCCGCGGGCGATGCCGAGCTTGGAGCCGGCGCCGACGTTGCGATCGAACGCCTCGCCGTAATTGCCGACCGCCTTCACGATGCGCGCCACCCAGTCCTTGGTGACGCCGAGCGATTCACCGAGATTGCCGTCGGTGCCGAACACGCGCTTGAGCTCCGGCTTGTCGGATTTCGCCATGTCGTCGACGTTCTTCTGGGTAATGCCAAGCTCTTCGGCGTCGACCATGGCGAACAGCGTCCACTTCACGAGATCGAACCATTGATCGTCGCCATGGCGCACCATCGGGCCGAGCGGCTCTTTCGAGATCACTTCTGGAAGCACGGCGTGATCGGCCGGATTGGCAAGTTTCAGGCGCTCGGCATAGAGCTGCGAGACGTCAGAGGTGAAGACGTCGCAGCGGCCGGATTCATAGGCCTTGACGGTCTCGTCGGCAGTACCGAACGCGATCACCTCGTACTTCATGTTGTTGCTCTTGAAGTAGTCGGCGAGATTCTGCTCGGTGGTTGTGCCGGTCTGCACGCAGACGGAAGCGCTGTTCAGCTCCAGCGCGGAATTCACCTTGAGCGATTTCTTCACCAGAAAGCCCTGGCCGTCGTAATAGGTCACCCCGGTGAAATTGGCGCCGAGCGAGGTGTCGCGGGACAGCGTCCAGGTCGTATTGCGCGAGAGCACGTCGATTTCGCCGGACTGCAGCGCGGTGAAACGATCCTTGGCCGACAGCGGCACGAATTTGACCTTGGTGGCATCATTGAAGATGACCGCGGCGATCGCGCGGCAGACGTCGACGTCGAGGCCGGTCCAGTTACCCTTGTCGTCCGGCGAGGAAAAGCCCGGCAGCCCCTGGCTGACGCCGCAGGACAGCATGCCCCGGTCCTTGACCGTCTTGAGCGTTTGCGCTGTGGCGGCCTGGGTCGAGAGAACCGCGGCGAAAGCAAGGGTGAAAACCAGAGATACGCGTTTCATGGCAAAGCCTTTCAAGGGTCGTCCGGGAACGTTTGCTGGTCGTCGTGCTCGCCGATGGGCCAATCCTGTGATCCACCGCCGCAAATGCCGCTATGACAGGCAGTTAGCGCGTAGTCCGGTCAAACGATGGATCGAAGATCGCGGCAGGCCCCTCAACGTGCAGCGACTGAATAGCTCGGCTGCATCACAGAACGACTGGCGACCGGGGTCAAGGGGTTGACGGCCCTCTTCCGTGTCCTGTTATTAACAAACCCGCCCCGTATCCGCCGCCTGGCGGGTTTGCTCAACAAAAGGGCGTCGTGACTGCGGCAAAAGGTCTTTGGTGACGCACCCATGAAATCCTCCGGAGATGATCGAGTATCGAAGCCACGGAAGGCAGAGACCACGCTGGTGACTGCCGGGCGCGATACCAAGGCGCAAAAGGGATTCGTCAATCCGCCGGTGGTCCACGGCTCTACCGTGCTGTATCCGACCGCCGACGATCTGCACGCCCACCGCGGCGAGTTCCAATATGGCCGTCGCGGAACCCCGACCACGAAAGCGTTGCAACAGGCGCTGATGGCGCTTGAAGGCCCGCAATGCGCCGGCGTCGGGATTGCGCCCTCGGGCCTGGCTGCGATCACCACGACGCTGCTCGCGGTGCTGAAAGCCGGCGACCATCTCCTGGTCTGCGACAATGCCTACCGCCCGACACGAAATTTCTGCAACGGCCTGCTCGCCCGCTATGGCGTCGAAACCAGCTATTTCGATCCGCTGATCGGCGCCGGCATCGCCGGGCTGTTCAAGCCGAACACCAAAGCGGTGCTGGTCGAGGCGCCGGGATCGCAATCCTTCGAAATGCCCGATATCCCCGCGATCGCCTCGGTCGCACATGCGCGCGGCGCGCTCGTGATCGACGACAACACCTGGGCCACCCCGCTGTTTCACCGCTCACTGGAGCAAGGCGTCGACATCAGCATGCAGGCGGCAACGAAATATATCGGCGGCCACTCCGACATCATGTTCGGCACGATCTCGGCCAATGCCAAGGCCTGGCCGCTGGTGGCCGACGCGATCCAGCAGCTCGGCGTTTGCGCCGGACCGGATGACGTGTTCCTGGCGATCCGCGGTCTGCGCACGCTGGCGGTACGGCTGGCGCAGCATCATCGCTCCGGGCTCGAGATGGCGCGATGGCTGGCGGCGCGGCCCGAAGTCGCCAGGGTGTTGCACCCAGCACTCGAAAGCGATCCGGGCCACACGATCTGGAAACGGGATTTTAGCGGCGCCTCCGGGTTGTTCAGCATCGTTCTCAAGCCGGCGCCGCAACAGGCCGTCGATGCCCTGCTCGACACCGTCGAACTCTTCGGCATGGGCTATTCGTGGGGCGGCTTCGAAAGCCTGGTCATTCCGTTCGACTGCGACAGCTATCGCACGGCCACCAAGTGGGCGCCGGGCGGCCCGACCTTGAGACTCCATATCGGGCTGGAGAATGTCGAGGATCTCAAGGCCGATCTTGCGCGCGGATTTGAGGCCTTCAACGCGGCACGCGGCGACAACGCTTAAAGCGCCTCTCGTTCGAGCCTTGAGTCCACTATCGCCGGGCGCGCGGTCGCCGTCGCACCGAGCGGCGTTTCTTCGTCGCAGCCAGCGCTTCAAGCCATGGCGACGATGACCCGCCCCGCGTTCGAGAACCTCGCCAAATACCCCTATTGCTCCTGATGCCGTCGACCATCGGCCGCCACCGGATATCTACGGATTCGTCCCGAAAACGATAACCTTCCGTTCACCATGCGGACAAAACCCCTCCTTCGTTTCGGTAAACGCGCCCGCACGGCAAGTTCACTTATACTTTTACCGCTTAGTCATCCCTGCAGGGGAAGCTGCCGCCAACATCGAGTTCAAGTATCCCGGCGTAAAAGTAGCTAGTAAGCGTATGAATGTAGCGCGTATTGTCGTTCTGGCCATCGCTCTCAGTGCAGGCGGCGTAGCCGCCTATCTTGCGAGCGGGTCGGACAATAACAAATCCGCCCCGGTCGAACCGGTTGCAAGACTGCAGACCGAGGAAGTCCTGGTCGCCAAGTCCGACATCGGCCTTGGCCAGACCGTCAGCCCCGACAATCTCCAGTGGCAAACCTGGCCGACCGGAGCGGCCAGCAACAATTTCATCCGCCGCAGCGACCGCCCCGATGCGGCGACGCAGATCGCCGGTTCGATCGCGCGCGCGCCCTTCATCACCGGCGAACCGATCCGGGAGCAGAAGCTGGTCAAGGCCAACGGCTCCGGCTTCATGGCGGCGATCCTGCCCAGCGGCATGCGCGCCGTCTCGACCGAGATTTCGCCGGAAACCGGCGCCGGCGGCTTCATCCTGCCCAACGACCGCGTCGACGTCATCCTTTCGAAACGCGAGAAGAATCCCGCGGTTTCAGGCTCGGCCGACGCCGTCAACTCCGAGATCATCCTGCCCAACATTCGCGTGCTCGCGATCGACCAGGCGCCGAAGGAAAAGGACGGCCAGAACAACGTGGTCGGCAAGACCGTCACGCTCGAGCTGAAGCCCGAGCAGGCGGAAACCCTCGCCCGCGCGCGCCAGAGCGGCACGCTGTCATTGGCGCTGCGCAGCATCGTCGACATCAACATGGCCGACAACAAGTCCGAAGCAGATCAGTCTCCGAAGCGAGGCGAGACCGTCAACGTGGTTCGCTACGGCGTCCAGAGTTCGACGACGACACAGAAGTGACCGAAAGGACGTCCGAGATGAAAAGCGGGGGAATTCAGCCGGCGATGCGAACCTTTCTGGTCCGCGCCCTGTCGTTTTCGGCCGTCGCCGCGTTGACCTTCACTCCGGCGTTGACGCCGGTGGTCGCCGCCGACTCCAAGACCATACCGGCCGCAGCCGGCGGACCGACGAAGACACGTTTTCTGTCGCTGGGCATCGGCAAATCGGTGATCGTCGATATGCCGCGTGACATCAAGGACGTGCTGGTGGCCGATCCCAAGATCGCCAACGCCGTCGTGCGCTCGCCGCAGCGCGCCTACATCATCGGCGAAACCGTCGGTCAGACCAACGTCGTGTTCTTCGATGCCGACGGCCAGCAGGTTGCGTCCTACGATATCGCGGTGAAACGCGACCTCAACGGCGTGCGCGCGGCCCTGCAGCAATCCCTGCCGGGCGTCCAGATCGACGGCGTCGGCGACGGCGTCGTGCTGACTGGTTCGGTCGCAAGTCCGGTCGAGGCGCAGCAGGCGGGCGATATCGCGGGGCGGTTGGTGGGTGGCGCCGACAAGGTCGTCAACTCGATCGTCGTGCGAGGACGCGACCAGGTCATGTTGAAGGTCACGGTCGCCGAAGTGCGGCGGGACATCATCAAGCAGATGGGCGTCGATCTCTCAGCCAGCATGAACTACGGCACCGCGGTCGTACAGTTCAACAACAACAACCCGTTCACCGCAAACAATGGACCGCTCGTCCCGACCAACGGCCTGGCCGGGGCCGCCTTGAACAAAGCTGGCATGCCATCGGTGCAGGCCACGCTGCGCGCGATGGAGAGCGCGGGCGTGGTGCGGACGCTTGCGGAGCCGAACCTGACGGCGATCTCCGGCGAGTCCGCGACATTCATCTCGGGCGGTGAATTTCCAATTCCCACCGGCGTCACCTGCCAGACGTCGACCACGGGCACGATCGGAAATTGCGTCCAGACGGTCAGTTTCAAGAAATTCGGCATCTCGCTCAATTTCACGCCGGTGGTGCTGACGGAGGGCCGGATCTCCCTGCGGGTGATGACCGAAGTGTCGGAAGTCTCGCAGGAAAACGCGTTGACCGGCGGTCAGGGTGGAACGACGATTCCCTCGATCAAGACCCGTCGCGCGGAGACTACGCTGGAGATTCCGTCCGGCGGCTCGATCGCGATGGCCGGCCTGATCCAGGAACAGACCAAGCAGGCCGTCAACTGATTGCCCGGGATCGACGAGTTGCCGATTCTTGGCGCGCTGTTCAGGAG
>JBAUUA010000406.1:0-3196 GCA_049582465.1 Bradyrhizobium sp.
CGCTCGAGCCAGCCGCCCCAGATCGCGGCGGAGACGCCGAGCAGCACGAAGAACAGCGTGAACATCCAGCCCATGCTGGCGACGCGCCAGTCACAGGTGGTGGTGAACAGTTCCTGCATCAGCGACATGTCGGGACAGGCCTTGGAAGCCGTCAGTCCGATCGCGCGCGACAGCGGCAGCCAGAACACGGAAAAACCGTAGGCCATGCCGATGCACAGATGAATACAAAGCGCCGCCGGCGGCACCAGCCAGCGATTGAAGCCGGCCTTTGCAACCGTATGCTCGCGATCGAGAATTCCCTCACCGCCGCGTGACACCGCGCCCGCGCTATCAAGTGTAGCCATTCAAACCTCCCCTACAGCCGCCCATGCCGGACATGTCTGCGCGTCGACGATCCCGTTATCATAAGTTCCTGCGCCCCACGCAAGCTTCTGCCTTGCTGCTTCGCACCATTCCTCATGCGCCGGAATCGCGACGCGCATTCGAAACAGAACACCCCAGATTCTAACACCCCACGGAATCGATTATGCCATTCGCTGCTGCCCGGCGCTACCCAGGATTGCATGTCATACTACCGGCACGAATCTGCGCTCCGCCCCACCGGGAGGCGGGATTGGGGCAGAAGTGGCGTTCGGTGTCGATAGGCAAATGGTAGCGAGAATCGGCATGTTCGTCCCTGCGGTGCAACAAGCCAAGGGAACATGTCCAGATTTTGTCCCCGCGGTAACAGATGGCTAACCATTCGCTCCTTCGATCAGGTGATTTGATTTCTCGATCAGGAACACGATCTCCTGCTCGGCGCGCTCGGTGATGTCGACCTTGTCGCCGGTTTCCCGGATCAGGTTGGGGATGTCGATCACCGACAGCGGATCGGTACAGCGAACTTCCAGAAAATCTCCCGGTTTCAATGCTTTCAACGCCTTGCGCGTCTTCAATGCCGGCAGCGGGCATTTGAGGCCGGTGAGATCAAGTTGGGTCGTGGTCATGGGATCATAGATGGCCGAGGCGCCTTATCCCGTCAACGGATGGCCGGGTGCACCCGTTGGCTCAACCATCCCTACAGCAAATTTGCATAGCCGAGGAAACCGACGGTCTGGCCCGGTTCGACCTGCGTGAGTTCCTCGCCGAGTTCGACCAGTCCGTCGGTATCCACCAGTGACGACAACAGGCCCGCGCCCTCGCGCGGAAATTTTGTCGCTTCCAGCAGACCGTCCGTCGCCTGGCGCAAAGTCACCCGAACATATTCACGGCGGGCGATCTTCTTCCTGTAGGCGAAGGCGGCGCGGACCGGCATCGGAACGATGCGCTGTTGTGTCGCGCCCGCCAGCGCCAGCACGGTCGGGCGCACC
This sequence comes from Bradyrhizobium sp., assembly GCA_049582465.1. Classification (GTDB taxonomy): domain Bacteria; phylum Pseudomonadota; class Alphaproteobacteria; order Rhizobiales; family Xanthobacteraceae; genus Bradyrhizobium. The sequence continues at coordinate 1,350 of JBAUUA010000406.1, forward strand.
ACATGCACGAATGTGACAAAACTCGCGACCGGATTTCCCGGCAGCCCGATGAACGGCGTGCCGCTGATGATTCCCATCGCCACCGGCCGGCCGGGCTTGATAGCCATGCGCCACAGCACAAGCGAGCCTGCGCTTTCGACCGCGGCTTTGACATGGTCCTCCTCGCCGGTCGATACGCCACCGGTGGTCAGGATGAGATCATGGTGGCCGGCCACCTGTTTCAAGCCCGCGGCCAGCGAGGCGCGATCGTCCCGCAAAATGCCGAGATCGCTGACCTCGCAGCCCAGCCGCGCCAGCATCGCCATCAGCATGACGCGGTTGGAATCGAACAATTGCGCCGGCTGGCGCCGACCGCCCGGCGATACCAGTTCGTCGCCGGTCGAAAATACCGCGACCCGGATCCGCCGCATCACATCGATTTCCGTCAGGCCGAAGGCTGCCGCGAGCGCGACATCCTGCGGCCGCAGGCGCCGTCCTCTTGCCAGCGCGGCAGTGCCTATCGGAATATCCTCGCCGGCGGGGCGCACATTGGCGCCGGGTTTCAAGCCGGCCGGGAGCACCACCCTGCCCTCGCCGTCGAGCCGCACATCCTCCTGCATGAACACGGTGTCGGCGCCGTCGGGCATCGGCGCGCCGGTGAAGATGCGAATGGCCTCGCCTGGCCGGATCGGATCAGTTGCCGCGGAGCCTGCCTGAATGCGGCCGCTCACCGCGAAGGCCGCTTCCGCCCCCTTCGGCAGATCGCGGCTGCGCACGGCATAGCCATCGACGGCGGAATTGGTGAAGGGTGGCAGCGGCAGCGGCGCTGAAATGTCGCCGGCGAGAATGCGCCCATCCGCCTGCTTCAGCGCGACGGTCTCGATCTCCTTCACCGGCATGACCCGCGCGGCGATGATGCCAACGGCTTCGTCCACCGACATCATCGGGCCGCCGAAGGCAAAGCAATCGTCGGACAATTGCGCCATTTAAGTCTCAGCTTTCGCCGGCGCCGCGCGCCAGCAGGTCTTCGACCGGCATCGCCGCTTCCAGCATCATGGCGGCGACGGCCTCGATGTCATCGAGATGGGCCACCGGCAGCGCCGTTTCAACCGCAGCATCGGTGGCAATCCCGGATATCGCGGGATCGCCGGGGAACAGAAACGGCTTGTCGTTGGCCAAGCGATGCACCTCGATCTTGCGATGGGATTCGGACTTGAAGCCTTCGACGACGACCAGATCGACCGCCGACATTTTCCGAAGCAATTGCGGCAGGCGCGGCTCGGAGGCCTCGCGCAATTCGTGCATCAGGGCCCAGCGCTTGCCGGAGGACACCAGCACCTCGCTGGCGCCGGACTGGCGGTGCACCCAGGAATCCTTGCCCGGCACGTCGACATCGAAACTGTGATGGGCGTGCTTGATGACGGACACAAGCAATCCGCTCCCGACAAACAGCGGGATGACCCGCGACAGCAGCGTGGTCTTGCCGGCGCCACTCCACCCGGCCAGCCCAATCACTTTCATCCTGTTCTCCGACCCGCCGGCGGAACCGGGCTAGGTTTTGCCTCTGGGTGCTTTATATCGGCTAACAGGCAAATGTCATGCTAGCCTCCGAGACATGATGAAAATCGACAAAACGCCCGTTCCCCTGATCTTGCCGGATCCGCACGATCCCAGGCTGACCGAACGCGTCGCCGGGACCGACCAGACCGGGGCCGCCGTCGAGATCAACGTCCCGGTCGAGCGGCCGCTGACGCTGTATCTGAACGCGCAGGAGATCGTCACCATGATGACGATCGGCGACTACCCGGAATATCTGGCGCTCGGCTATCTGCTCAATCAGAACATGCTGAAATACAACGACGTCGTCA
>JBAUUA010000407.1:0-1668 GCA_049582465.1 Bradyrhizobium sp.
CGTCGGCGGCAAAGCTGACGTCGCGGCCGGAAACCTCGATGCGCGTCTTGTCGAGGACGGTACCCTTAAGGGCCGACGTGGAGCGGGCGGCCAGGTCGGCTTCCAGGGGTGCGGTAGAGGTCCAGGCCGCGATGGCCCAAAAGACGACCAGTGGAATTGTACCCGGCCACCATTTGCTGCTCCACCTGAAAAGTCCGTGCATTCGATGTCCCGCGGGGCCTTGTGCCCCGTTTCCGAAGTTCGTGAGCTTTTTGCGGCATCCCCGGAGACGAATTTCGGAAACGGGGCACTGGCAAAGCCATACTGGGAACAGAGAGAAAACAAACCCTTGCGGGACTGTCAAACCCGAAATATCGCGGACAATGACAGGTTAAAGGGTCGCGCCCCGAATAACTGTTTCTTCAGCGGTTTCCCGCTAGTTTCGCCGGCGCACCCGAACCGGCCAGCCATTTCCGAATGAAGCAGTTTCGCAGCAACGTCATCCGTGCCGGACTGGGCGCGCTGTACTTCACGGGGGCGCATAATCTGCTGCGGCCGATCTTTTCGGGCGTCGGCGCCATTTTCATGTTGCATCATGTCCGCCCGCGCCGCGACGCCGGGTTCCAGCCCAATCGTCATCTCGAGGTGGGGCCGGAGTTCCTGCGCGCGATGCTGTCGCACCTTCGCTCGCGCGACATCGACATCGTGACCATCGACGAGTTGCATCGGCGATTGGTCGAACGCAGGTTTACGCGGCGCTTTGCCTGCTTCACCCTCGACGACGGCTATCGCGACAACCGGGATTTCGCGCTGCCGGTGATGCGGGAATTCGACGCACCCCTGACCGTCTATGTCGCCAGCGATTTCGCCGAAGGCTGCGGCCGGCTGTGGTGGATCGCGCTGGAAATGGCGATCGGCAGGGCCGACATGATCGAAGCCAGGATCGGCGGCGTCGCGACCCGTCTCGATGCCGCAACACCCGCCGCCAAGCAGGCCGCGTTCGATCGGCTGCACGACTGGCTGCGCGCACTGCCGGGCGAGCACGATGTCCGCCGCGAAATCGCCGCGCTGTGCGCGCGCCACGGCGTCGACGAAACCACGATCGGCCGCGATCTCTGCATGTCCTGGGACGAGCTCAGGGCGTTCGCCTGTGATCCGCTGGTCACCATCGGCGCGCATTCGATCACCCATTGCAACCTCGCCAAGCAGAGCGAGGAGACCGCCCATCAGGAGATGGCGATCAGCCGCGCGCGCATCGAAGACGCGCTGCAGCGTCCGGTGCTCCATCTCGCCTATCCCTATGGCGACAGGAACGCCGCCGGTCCGCGCGAATTCGCGCTGGCGCGCGCGGCCGGATTCAAGACCGCGGTGACGACGCGGCCGGGCATGCTGTTTCCCGAAAGCGCCGACCACCTGACCGCGCTGCCGCGGGTCTCGCTCAACGGCAACTACCAGGACGAGCGCATCCTGCCGGTGCTGACTTCGGGCGCGGCCACCGCGATGTGGAACGGGTTTCGGCGCGTCGACGCGGCTTAATCGTCGTCCCGGCCAAGCGAAGCGCGAGCCGGGACCCGTAACCACAGGCGGGTGTATTGCGATGGCTGGAGCCACAGTCCAGCACAACAACCGACATTGGTGGTTATGGGTCCCTGCTTTCGCAGGGACGACGAAAACGGCGTTCCTTGACTC
>JBAUUA010000408.1:0-2423 GCA_049582465.1 Bradyrhizobium sp.
CGCGCAATCAAGCCATCTCGTACCAGGACGTCGCACCCATCCAGGCCTGCCTGTTGATCGAGACGCAGGAAAGAATCGGAATCCTGAGCGATCCGAATTTCGACTGTCTGGCGACGAACACCACCGCGGGCACGCTGATATGCAGCGATCCGTCGCTGGCGATGGCCAAGACCGAGCTCAATAACCGGGCTTTGGGCCTGATCGCCAGACTGAAGGAAGACGACGCCAAGGCGGCCTTTGTCGAATATGAACGATGGAGCCGGGAGCGCGACCGGAAATGCGGCCTGGTGGGCAAGGACAACGTGCCACTGGAAGAACTATCGTCGTCGTCGGGCTGTCTGCAGGAGTATATGCGCGCGAAGACGGCCGAGATCACGGCCGCCAAGGGCGACGCCAAAAAGGTTTTCGGACGCCATCTCGCCTCGCCCTTGCCCGATGCCGACGCCGTCGATCTATGTGTCGCGCAGATCCATGCGGCGAATGCCTGCGAGACCTTCCTCACCGTCAGCCGCGTCCTTCAGCTCGACAACGAGGTGGCGGACCAGAGCGCGCTGGTGACGGCCGAGGTCGAAATGGTCGTGCTGTCGCCGTTTGCGGTTTGCAGCCCGATCGCCTCCAGCTGCACGGGAACGTGCTGGGATCCGAAATCCGGCAAGCCAAATCCGGCGACGAAAAGCCGAGACAGTTTCACGGTGGCGCACCGGCTGAAGGTCGAGAAGGCGTTCGCGTTTCAGAAAGCCGATGCCGGCTGGCGCTGTGATACCACGTCGCTGCGGCCGATCGACTTCGGCTCCGCGACGAGCGGCCCCTGAAGCCTCAGGAGCCCGGCGGCACGGCACGGAACTCGATGCCGTGCAGATGGATGGTCGGGCACATGCCGAAATGATTGCCGCCGAACACTTTCAGGCGCCGGTCGAGTTCGTCCTTGGCAATGTCGAGCGGAATATCGCAGATCGCCCGATAGGAACGGCGGGAATACTTTCGGTTGCCCCATTTTACCGGAAGCGCGGGCGGCGGATCCGGATCGGTCGCAAGCAGTTTCGCCATCAGCCAGAACAGGTGCGCGAGATGGGCATAAGCCAGCCCCTCAAGTCCCAGCACCGAAATGCCGAAAGGAATCGGAAAGCGCGCGACGTCGATGATCGGGCCAGCGTCGACCCGTTCGACCATGACATGGACGGTGGCACCGAACGCCGTTACCCGCTCGTAAAGCGCAAAATGCGCCGGCGCCCAGCCGGGGTAACGGGTGGACCCGGATGGAAATTGATGGCGCCGTGGCCGAGCTTCGCAAGAACGCCTTTTGAGACGATCTCCGACGTCGCGAACGCAATCAGCCGGGCTCGTTCAAGCAGATCGGGATCGAGGGCAGCCAGATCGGCCGAATTTGCGACCGATACGACGGTGAGGCGCGGATTATGCGCGCACAGCACCGGCAGCATCGCGACCTGCTCGGCCGGCCCTGCAAGCAGAATGACGGTATCGAACATCGCTTCCGCTATGCGCCGGCTTGAGGTCAGGTCTGGTAATCGATCAGAAGCGCCGAGAACGACGAACCGCCGCTGCCGGTGTCGGAACTGCCGGTCGCGCCGTAGGATGACGACGACGCGGCGGACTGCGAGCTCTGCAGCGCTTGCAGGAACTGCTGCAGGATGTCGCTCGCCGAACTGGTGCTGCTGGTGCCGTCGGTCGTGGAGGAGGCGTCGGCGGCGGGCGGCGGACCGCCATGGCCGCCGTGATGGCCATGATGCGCATACCCGGTGCTGCCTGTACCGCCGGCACCGTCGGTGCCACCTGGAGCGCCCGCGGCTCCGGGGCCCTGGGCGAACGCCTGCTTGAAGACGCCCTGAAGCTCGGTAGCCTGATCGCTTGTCAGCTTGCCGCTGGATACTTCGTTGGCGATCAGGCTGTCGATCTTCGACTTCAGGTCGCCGGGCGAGGAATTGGTGCTGCCGGACGAGGCGTCCGCCTGGCCGCTCTGCAGCGAGGAATCGATGTCGTTCAGCGCAGAAGACAGTGCGCTCTGATCGGAGGAGCTGATCGCACCGGAATTCACTTCCGACTGCAATTCGTCCTGCAGCTTCTGCAGGGGCGACTGGTAACTGGGGCTGGAGAGCGCTGAGATCGAGGTCATGATGGCTCCAAGGAGGTCCGAAAGGGTTCTTGCGGGACACCCCGAAGCTAAGGTTAATTCTGTTAACGAGACCTTGTTGCTGCCTTGCTGCCGTGTTGCGCTGTGTTGCCCTGTGTTGCGGCCGAAAGCTCAGAAACATCCGGAAACAAAAATCCTTCGCCCAAACTCCCGAATCACTGACAAAGGTCTGCATGGCCATGGCAACGCCGAACATTCTTGTCGTTGAAGACGACCGCGAGACGCGGACGCTGATCGCGAAATATCTGCGCACCAATTCCTGCAACGTGACGAC
>JBAUUA010000409.1:0-2622 GCA_049582465.1 Bradyrhizobium sp.
TCAACACCTATCCCGGCAAGCTGAAGCTGATCCTGTGCGGCTTCCACGAGGGATCGCTGATGGCCCAGAAGGCGCACCGTTATGTCTATCCGGACAAGCGGCTGGTGTTCCAGTACACGACGTCGTCCTCGAGCCTGCAGAAGAAGCTCGGCGTCAACTGACCTGCTCGTTGGCCGATGCCGCGTTCCATCGCGGCGCGCTGTGCCGGAGCGGGACATCAATTCGTTGCGTCAGTTTTGTGGCGGCGTTTGGCCCTCCACAGCTCCGGGGGTCCGGGGCGCCACTAGAACCATCCGCGAAATGGCCTTAGTCTGAGGCCATTGTTTGACAGATTGATCAGGTGGTGACGATGCGGATTGCGATATCCAGACTTCGATTGGCGGTTGCGTTGATGGCCGGTCTTGCGCTGTTGTTTGCCGCGGCGCCGGCGGTGCGCGCCGCCGAGCCGTCGGCCGCGGGGCTGTGGCAGAAGATCGAGGACGGCAAGCCGGTGGCCTGGTTTCTCGTGGTCGATCACGACGGCATCTTCGAAGGCGTGATCGCCAAGACCTTTCCGCTTCCCGGCGAAGATCCGAACCAGAACCCGCTTTGCACGAAATGCACCGACGATCGCAAGGACGCGCCGATGCTCGGCATTTCCTTCATCAGGGACATGAAGCGCGAGGGACTGAAGTACGAGGGCGGCAACGTCCTCGATCCGCGCGATGGCAAGATCTATCACGCCAAGATGAGCGTCAGCCCGGACGGACAGACGCTGACGATGCGCGGCTATCTCGGCATTTCGCTGTTCGGCAAGGACGAGAGCTGGCAGCGGCTGCCGGATACGTCGATGGCCCAGGTCGATCCCGCGATCATCGCCAAATACTTGCCGGCGCAGGCGGCGGCTCAGACCGCCGTCAACAAGCCGCCGGTCGCGATGGTCAAGCCGCCGGTTGCTGCGAAGAAGAAGTAATCTGCAGCGCCGCAAACTTCATCAGCGCGCGACCGGCGGCGCTGGTTCGGCCGTCACATCGGGCACTGCCATGTTGAGTTGCAGCACCGACGTCACGGCGGGGAGCGCCGCGTCCGCCATCGCGGCGTGGCCTTCGGCCGAGGGGTGGACCGCGCCGCCATACACGGCCGAAAGCACGCCCCAGGTCGCATCATGGATATCGGTGGGCTGACTGGAAGACGGCAACCCCTGCGGATAGGTCATCGCCGCGAAGTAACTGTCGTTGGCGTCGCGGATCCAGCGCGCGCGGGGCAGATAGGCGCGGTATTCGGAGGCGCTGCGGCCGCACAGCATCGGCTGGTTCGCCGCCGTGACGATGTCGGAGTTGAAGCTGTCGCCACTGGCCGAAAAGCACTCCCGGTCGAATTCCGGATCGCTCGCGGCGCGCGCGCAGAATCCATGATCGGCGAACGCCGTCTGATGGGCCTCGACGAAGGTCATGCGGTCGGCGGCCGGATCGCGGCACAGCACGCCCGATTGGCACGTCGCGAGCGCCTTCAACTCCGGCAGGAATTCGCTCTGCACATAGCTCGACACGGCGGCCAGCCGCTGCGGTTCGGCGTTGAACGACGGATGGATATCGAAGCCGGCGCGCCCGCCGGGGCAGGGTGAGCCGCCGTTCGCCAGCGCGGGGTTGGCATAGGATACGTAGACGATATGCGACAGGTCGCCGCCGACCAGGGGCTTTAGCGCCTCGCGCAGCTTGGCGAAGCTTTGCGGCAGGTCGCGCGTCAGCGCGGCGCGCGAATCGTCCAGCGATCCCATCACGCCACTGCGCCTGAACAGCACGCGCTCGGTCGGCGTGTCCACGATGACGTCGGCGACCAGTCCAGAAAAATTGATGTCGTTGGCACCGATCGACAGCAGGACCAGATCGAGCTTGCGGTCGGGCTGACGCTTCTTCGCGGCCGCCAGCGCGGCGCGCAATTCGCCCAGTTGTGCGTTGACCGTTCCCTGGCAGTTGCTGCCGGATTTCGTCGGCAGGCATTCGCGCGCGCGTTGCGAGCCGAACAGCCCGTCGGGGATGGTGGCGCCGGTGCAGGCCAGCGGCAGATAGGTCACCGCGATGTGCGGATACCGAACCGCGAGCGCCAGTGCGGTGCGGGTCTGATAACTGTACAACGAGCGGTGACAGGCGGAATTGAACCACAGCGCGCTGTCGCGCTGCCAGTTCTGCAGCGTGTCCGGCGCTTCGCAGGCCCGTCCGCCCTTGAAGCCGGCGCGGCTCGGACGGTAGTACTGCGCGCTCGCGCTGCCGAGATAATAGCGGAAGCAGAAACCCTCATCGGAGAGCGCGATCGCGCGGTCCGGATTGCCTTCGCCGGAGGCAATGCTGTCGCCGAGACCGGCGATGAAGAGATCCCGCACCGCGATCTCCGTAGAGAGGCGCTGCGGCGCCTCGGGGCCGGAGGAGACGTCCACGGTGGCAACCGTGGTGCGGCCGTAGCGCACCCGCAGATTGACGGGTTCGGCGCAGTCGAAGGTCGAGGCCTGCGGACCGTCGCCGTCGTCGAACGACCAGGCGCAGGTGGCGCCGACCGGAACCTCGCCGGTTAGCCGGACCGTGATCGGATGATCGGTCGGCGTCAGATAGCTTTCCTTGACGTTGTCGCGGGTGCAGGGCTCGCTGA
>JBAUUA010000410.1:0-3871 GCA_049582465.1 Bradyrhizobium sp.
GGGAAAATGGGCGGAGCGATGCTGACGGGCTGGCTGGCGCGCGGGCTCGATCCGAAGGACGTTGCGGTGATCGAGCCGCATCCCTCCGCCGACATCGGCGCGCTCGTGACGAAAGGCGTTCGTCTCAACCCGCAGGCCAGGGATGCCGGCGGCGCCGCCACGCTGGTGGTCGCGCTGAAGCCGCAGATGTTCCGCGAAGCCGGCCCGGCTCTGAAGCCGTTCGTTGCATCCTCGACGCTGGTGGTCTCGATCATGGCGGGCACCACCATTGCCTCGATCGCGCAAGTATGCGGCGGCAGCGTGGTGCGCGCGATGCCCAACACGCCCGCCGCGATCGGCCGCGGCATCACGGTCGCGGTGGCGGCGAAGGGCGTCAACGCTGCTCAGCGCGCGGTCGCGGACGCGCTGTTGCGCGCGACCGGATCGGTCGAGTGGGTCGACGACGAGAGTCTGATGGACGCGGTGACCGCGGTCTCCGGCTCGGGGCCGGCCTATGTCTTCCTGCTCGCGGAGGAACTGGCGCGCGCCGGCGTCGAGGCCGGCCTGCCGGAAGAACTCGCGACCAAACTCGCGCGCGAAACCGTCGCCGGCTCCGGCGAATTGCTGTTCCGCTCGCAGGAGGCTTCGGCCACCCTGCGCCAGAACGTCACCTCGCCCGGCGGCACCACGGCGGCGGCGCTGGAAGTGCTGATGGGCGAAGGCGGCATGCAATCGCTGCTGACCCGCGCGGTCGCTGCCGCCACACGCCGCTCGAAGGAACTGGCGAAGTAGGTTTGCTGTCATTGCCGGGCTTGACCCGGCAATCCATCGCCTTCGCAAGATTCTTTTTGAGATCGATGGATGCGCGGGTCAAGCCCGCGCATGACGAGTTAACGCTACCCCGCCCCCAACCGCTTCATAAAGGCCTCGATATTGACGAGGCCGCGGGCGTGGCGGCCCTCGCCGATGCGGCGCTGATCGTTGAAGGCCTCGACCTCGAAGCGGATCACCCGGCGTTCCACCGCGATCACCCGCGCCGTGGTCCGCACCCGCGTGCCGACCGGGGTCGCGGCGAGATGGCGGATATCGACCTCGGTGCCGAGCGTGACCCAGCCCGGTTGGAGAAATCGGTTGATGGCGTCGCCGGACGTCATCTCCATCTCCAGGATCATCATCGGGGTCGCATAGACCATCGGCATGTGCGGGACGAAATGCCCGACCGTGCGCTCCGGCGGCACCACCAGCATGCGCTCGGCGCTCATGCCGACTTGGATGAAATCGCGTGCGTCCATGGAACGATCCGGTGCGCGAACAAACTCCGCCGTCGTCCCGGCCTTGAGCCGGGACCCATAACCACAGCCGTTCATGTTGCGCGAAGCTGGGGCTACGGCCCAGCGTAACAACGTACGTCGGTGGTTATGGGTCCCTGCTTTCGCAGGGACGACTGCGGAGAAGGCTTGTCCTACTTCTTCGCCGCGGCGGCGCGTTCGACGAACGTCTTGCCGCCCTTCATCTTGTGCGCCAGCGGGGCCTCGTTGATCTGGATGACGACGGCCTCGGCGTCGACGCCGAGATTCTTCACCAGCGCCTGCGTGATGTCGCGCATCATGCCGGCCTTCTGTTCATCGGTGCGGCCGGCGGCCATGCTGACGGTGATTTCAGGCATTTTTCGTCACTCCCTTTGTTATTGTTCGCTCGCCAGTCCGTCGTTGCCGGACTTGATCCGGCAATCCATCATTTGAAAGATGGATACGCGGGTCAAGCCTGCGTATGACGAATCAACTCCCCCACTTCACCTCATGGCGCGCCAGCACCTCGCGCACTTTGGCAACCAGTTCGTCCTCCTTGCACGAGAATTGCGCAGGACGGCTCTCGCGCCATTCCTGGTTGGAGGCAATCGCGGCCGCCGCCTTGGCGCCCTCGATCAAATCCTTGATCTGCACCTCGCCGCGCGCCTTCTCGTCGCTGCCCTGGATGATCACGCAAGGGCTGTTGCGCCGGTCAGCATATTTGAGCTGGTTGCCCACGTTCTTGGGGTTGCCGAGATAAAGCTCGGCGCGGATTTTTTCCGCGCGCAAGACGGCAACCATCTTCTGGTAGTCGGCTACGCGATCGCGGTCGAACACGGTGACGACGACGGGGCCGAATTCGGGTTTGGTGTCGAGCTTGCCGAGCATCGTCAGCGCAGCCTGCAGCCGCGACACGCCGATGGAAAATCCGGTCGCCGGCACCGGCTCACCGCGAAAGCGCGAGACGAGGCCATCGTAGCGCCCGCCGCCGCCGACCGAGCCGAAGCGAACCGGGCGGCCCTTTTCGTCCTTGGTGTCGAGCAGCAGTTCAACCTCGTAGACCGGGCCGGTGTAGTATTCGAGGCCGCGGACGACGGAGGCATCGATCACGATGCGATCAGATGCGTAGCCGGCAGCGCGAACTAGTTTTTGAATCTCGTAAAGCTCTGTCAGTCCTTCAATCTCAATTTTCTGACCCGAAGGCAGAGCATTTTCCTGAGCGACACCAGTAATCATTACACCGAGCCCGTCGGGTCCCATATCGCCCGCAACGTCTGAACCAATGCGGCTAATTACACGCGCCGTTTGTTCATGGGTTAGGCCCGCACCCTTCGTAAAGTCTCCGCTCTCGTCCTTACGGCCCTCGGCAAGCAACTGCTTCACACCTTCGATGCCGAGTCGATCAAGTTTGTCGATCGCGCGAAGCACGATCAGCCGCTTGCCTGCGTTTTCGTCGCCGCCGAGTCCAATCGCCTCCATCACCCCGTCGAGCACCTTGCGGTTATTCACCTTCACCACATAGCTGCCGCGCGGGATGCCCAGCGCTTCCATGGTGTCAGCGGCCATCATGCACATCTCGGCATCCGCGGCGGCGGCGGACTGACCGCCGGACGCCGTGCCCACGGTATCGGCGTCGAACTGCATGAACTGGCGAAATCGGCCTGGGCCAGGCTTTTCGTTGCGATAGACGTATCCGAACCGATAACTGCGGTAGGGCAGAACGATGTTTTCGGTTCCGTATCTCTCGGCGACATAGCGCGCCAGCGGCGCGGTCAGGTCGTAGCGGAGCGAGATCCACTGCTCGTCGTCGTCCTGGAACGAGAACACGCCCTCATTGGGCCGGTCCTGGTCGGGCAGGAACTTTCCCAGCGCATCGGTGTACTCCATCGCCGGGGTTTCCACCGGCTCGAAGCCGTAGCGCTCGTAGACTTCGCGGATCTTTTCCACCATCGCGCGCGTGGCGTTGATCGCGGCGGGGCCGCGATCCTCCAGCCCGCGCGGCAGGCGGGCTCTCAGTTTCTGCGGCTTTTTCGGTTTGTCGGCCATGGTCGCGCGTTGGTACCAGCCGACGCGCAACGCGGCAACCCGCTTCGACGTGCCGACGCAGCCCTCATGCCTTATGGCTGCTCCATCAGGGCGCGTACGGCGTCGGCTTCTTCTTCAGGCATCGACTTCAGCAGCGCCTTGATGGTCTCTCCGCCGACGACCTTTTTATTCCGCATGAACATCCAGTCGGAAATATCGGTTTTTTCGAATTCAACCTGGTCGCCGATGCCTTTGCCTAGCAGATCGCTCGGGGCTCGTTGGCGAGCCGGCCGGAATAATTGCCATCCGAAAGGTTCTTCACGTCGCTCACCCAGATGTGCTCGACCTTGGCCCCAACCTCAAAACGAACTTTCAAGGCGTGTCCTGTCTCTGTCGGCTTCGGCGCGTCGCGGGAGGCCCAGAACGTCGGCAGCGTGTCGCGGGCATGGGCAATCGCCGCGTTCATCTCGGCATCGGCCGCGCGAACCATGACGATTGGCGGATCGTCCCCGTCAGGAAATGCCATGTCATCACCGTGAAAGTTGCAAGACTGGAGCGTTCGTCGTTCATCCTCACGC
>JBAUUA010000411.1:0-1681 GCA_049582465.1 Bradyrhizobium sp.
ATCGTGGACGGACCGATCTTCTCGGCGGCGGCCAGCAGACGCGCCGGCGTCCAGAAGGCGTATCGGCGATGCGCGCTCGGCATGTGCTCTGGGATCGTGGTGTGCCGGTGCTTCACGCCCGAGCGTGCATGGCTCGCGATGCGGGTGCCGCGATGGAACACCTCGATGGTAGCCTCGGTGGCCCGCACCTCGACGATCTGACGGATCATGCGGGATGGAACCGAGTAGAAGTGTCCCTGAACTTCGACGTGGTAATCCGGCGCCACGCGGGCGCGACGCCATTCGGCATACTGATAGGGCTCGGCCGGCAGCAGCATCAGGGCCGGACCATCGATGGTGTCGAAGAACTCGCGGCGGCTGGCACCGAGCTTGCGCATCAGGCGGGCATTGAGGTCGTCGACCAGGATGCGGATCGCGACGTTCAACTCGGCGAGCGAGAAGAAGCGCCGATTGCGCAGCCGCGCTAAAATCCATCGCTGAACGACGAGAACCGCCGCCTCGACCTTGGCTTTATCGCGCGGCTTGCGTGGCCGCGCCGGCATGATGGTGGTGCCATAATGGGCCGCGAGATCCTGATAGGTCCGGTTGACCCCTGGCTCGTAGCGGCTCGCTGTCGTGACCCCGGCCTTCAAATTGTCGCAGATGAGCGCCTTCGGCACCCCGCCCAGGAAGGTAAGCGCATCCACATGGGCGCCGATCCAGTCGGGCAGCGCCTCGCTGAACCGAGCTTGGGCGAATGTGTAATTCGACGCTCCCATGACCGCGACGAAGATCTTGGCGGCGCGCACCTCCCCGGTGAGCCCGTCGAACACCGGCACCGTATCGCCGGCGAAGTCCACGAACAGCTTTTCTCCGGCCGTGTGGGTCTGCCGCATGGTCGCCGTGATGCCGTGGCGCCATTCGACGTAGAGGTCGCAGAACCGGCTGTAGCCGTAGCCGTCGGGATGATGGCCGCGATATTCCTCCCACAGCAGCGCCAGCGTTACGCCGCGGCGGCGCAACTCGGCATGGACATGCCCCCAATCCGGAAGCGGCTTCGATCGCGGCGGATTGTAGCCGGCCGGCGCAAATAGCTTGCGCTCCAGCGCCGTGTCGTCGAGCTCCTCCGGTATCGGCCAGCTGATGCCGATCACCGCGGCGCGGCGGACATATTCCGCGATCGCCGTGCGACCGATCCCGACCGATCGGGAGATCACCCGATCGCTTGCCCCACAGGCATACTTCAGGCGCAGAACTTCTCGAATCTTCCGCATCGGCAATCTCTCGGCGGGCATCAGACCTCCCTTGCGTGAACCGCAAAGGAGGACCTTGCCCCGTTCAGATTGCCGACAACGCTCCCCGCCTCACCCTATCAACAGGGTGGCCGCCTTTCGTTCGGATTGGGTGGCCGCTTTCGATCGGAATCGCTGGCCGCCTTCCGTCGGAATCGGTGGCCGCTTTGCCTCGGATTCCGCAGGTCAGCGGCCGGCACACAATATTTCAAATTCGGACGGAACGTTTCATCTCGGGGGTTCTTGGTCCTCAGCGATCGGAGATCTCGATCTCCGCAAGCCAAGCCACCGGTCAACATTTTGCCCAATGCCCGGCGGGAGGTCTCAAGCGGCCTCAGATGCTCCTCGCACTGAGGCCGTTTTGCTTGGACACTCACTGGCGAGCCCTGCGTGGCCGCGATCGCCCGGCA
>JBAUUA010000412.1:0-2704 GCA_049582465.1 Bradyrhizobium sp.
CTTCCCCCCTCCCCCCGCGAAGCGGTGGGGAGGGGTCGGGGGTGGGGGGTGGCTCCGCGGGTTCCCATGCTGACATCGAAACGGCGGGCGGCTCCGCAAATTCTCGCTCTCATGCAGACACCGAACCTGCCGAAGCACCCCCCACCCCCGACCCCTCCCCGCCACGCGCGTTGCGCGCGGGGGGAGGGGAGAAGAAGACAGCGGGCGCGGAGGAAGCTGTAGTCGCGGCGAAATCTTCGCGCCCCGCCGTCATCTCCACCGGGCGCGGCGTCGCGCGCAGCCGCGGCCTGCACACGCTCTACATCTCGCCGTTGAAGGCGCTCGCGGTCGATATCGCGCGCAATCTGGAGACGCCGATTGCCGAGATGGGGCTGCCGGTCAAGGTCGAGACCCGCACCGGCGACACGCCGGTGTCGCGGCGGCAGCGGCAGCGGCGCTATCCGCCGGACATCCTGCTCACCACGCCCGAACAATTGGCGCTGCTGCTGTCGTCCGACGACGCGCCGTTTCTGTTTTCCTCACTCAAGCGTATCGTGCTCGACGAGCTGCATGCGCTGGTGACATCCAAGCGCGGCGATCTGCTGTCGCTTGGGCTAGCGCGGCTGTGGCAACTGGCGCCGCAGATGCGTTCGATCGGACTGTCGGCGACGGTGGCGGAGCCGGAATCGCTGGCGCGCTTCCTGGTGCCGCAGCGCCACGGCAACAGCGAAGCCGCCGACATCGTCGTCGCCGGCGGCGCCGCGGCGCCCATCGTCGAGATGCTGGACACGCGCGAGCGCCTGCCGTGGGCCGGCCACAGCGCGCGCCATGCGCTCCCTGAAGTCTACGAGCTGATCAAGGCGAACAAGACCACGCTGGTGTTCGTCAACACCCGCAGCCAGGCCGAGATGCTGTTCCAGGACCTCTGGCGCATGAACGACGATGGTCTCGCCATCGCCCTGCATCACGGCTCGCTCGATGTCGCGCAGCGCCGCAAGGTCGAGGACGCCATGGCCGCCGGCAAATTGCGCGGCGTGGTCTGTACGTCCTCGCTCGATCTCGGCGTCGACTGGGGCGACGTCGATCTCGTCATCAATATCGGCGCGCCCAAGGGTGCCTCGCGGCTGATGCAAAGAATTGGCCGCGCCAACCACCGCATCGACGAAGCCTCGCGCGCCGTGCTGGTTCCGGCCAACCGCTTCGAGGTGCTCGAATGCGCGGTGGCGATCGACGCCGTCAACGAAAATGCGCAAGATACCCCGCCGCTTCGCACCGGGGCACTGGACGTGCTGGCGCAGCACGTGCTCGGCCGCGCCTGCGGCGCGCCGTTTCTGTCCGACGAACTCTTCGACGAGGTGCGGACGGCCGCGCCTTACGCCGCGCTGGCGCGATCCGATTTCGACGACGTGGTCGATTTCGTCGCCACCGGCGGCTACGCGCTGAAGACCTATGAGCGGTTCGCGCGCATCAAGCAGGACAAGCAGGGCCGCTGGCGCGTCGCCAATCCGCGGGTGCGGCAAAGCTACCGGCTCAATGTCGGCACCATCGTCGAGGAATCGATGCTGAAGGTGCGGCTGGTGCGCTCGCGCGGCGGCGGTTCCGGATCTACCGGCGCGCTCGGGCGCGGCGGACGCATGCTGGGCGAGATCGAAGAATATTTTATCGAAGGCCTGGTGGTCGGCGACACCTTTGTGTTCGGCGGCGAGGTCGTGCGCTACGAAGCGCTGGCGGAAGATCAGGTCTATGTCTCCCGCGCCAACGACAAGGACGCAAAGGTGCCGTCCTATATGGGCGGCAAGTTTCCGCTCTCCACTTATCTGGCAGAACGGGTCCGCAACCTGCTCGCCGACAAGCGCGCCTGGAGCGCGCTGCCGGACCAGGTGCGCGACTGGCTGTCGTTGCAGGCGGATCTGTCGCGCGTTCCCGGCGCGCGCGAACTGGTGGTGGAAACCTTTCCGCGCGCCGACAAGCATTACCTCGTCTGTTATCCCTTCGAGGGACGGTTGGCGCATCAGACGCTGGGCATGCTCTTGACGCGGCGGCTGGAGCGCGCCCGCGCCCGGCCGCTCGGCTTCGTCGCCAACGAATATGCGCTGGCCGTCTGGTCGCTCGGCGATATGTCGTTCATGATCCGGCAGGGCAAGCTCGATCTCGACGCGCTGTTCGATCCAGACATGCTGGGCGACGATCTCGAGGCGTGGCTGGCGGAATCGGCGCTGATGAAGCGCACCTTCCGCACCTGCGCCATCATCTCCGGTTTGATCGCGCGGCGCTTCACCGGTGAGGAAAAGACCCGGCGGCAGGTGCTGTTCTCGACCGACCTGATCTACGACGTGCTGCGCAAGCACCAGCCCGATCACGTGCTGTTGCGGGCGGCGCGCGCCGATGCCGCCACGGGGCTGCTCGATATTCGCCGGCTCAGTGATATGCTCACGCGGATCAAGGGGCGAATCACCCACCGGGAATTGAGCCGAATTTCGCCGCTCGCGGTGCCGGTGATGCTGGAAATCGGCCGCGAAGCGGTTTATGGCGAGGCCTCCGACGAGTTGCTGGCGGAAGCCGCCGAGGAACTGGTCAGGGAAGCGACTGGATAAAGGCGACTGGACAGACCGTGACGGCACGCGCGCACTCCCTGGACGACGAACTATCCGCAGCGCGCATCTCAACCGTTGATGTCGCAGGCATCACGTTTGTCGCCGATCTCTCCGGCGCGCTGTTCTGGGAA
>JBAUUA010000413.1:0-2940 GCA_049582465.1 Bradyrhizobium sp.
GCCATAGGCGATCGGACCGACGGTCTGGCCCATGAAGAAGAAAAACGAATGCAGCGACAGCGCGGTGGCGCGGGCTTCCACCGAGAGCTCGCTGGCGACCACCTGCATGCAGCCGTGGATCATGTAAAAGCCCCACCCCATGAAGACGAGGCTCAGAAACTGGAATTTCCAGCCGGGCCCGAACGCGATGACGGCGAGTTGCAGGCCGACCAGCGAGGCTCCCGCGATCATCATGCCGTTGACGCCGAGCCGGGGCAGGAAGCGCGACACCGACAGCGTGTAGAACAGGCCGCCGACCGCGAATCCCGCGATGACGATACCGGCGATGGAAAGGCTGGTTTCGCCCAGTTCAAACAGGAATGCCGCCAGATACGGAAACAATCCGAGCACGCAGCATCCCTCGATGAAGACGGCGGCAAAACAGATCGCGTTCGGGTTGGTGAAGATGGTGCGGTAGCCATGCCGAAGCGCGGTCAGATTGGTACGCGGGGGCCGGGCCAACTCGGCGCCATGAAAGCCGACCGCGACCGCAACCGAGGCGACAACAACCAGGCCGCCGAGCACGGCCAGCACGCCACGCCAACCGAGAAAGTCACCGATAATGCCGGAAAAGGAGGCGCCCAGGAGATTACCGGTCATCGAGCCCGCCAGCGTCCGTCCGATCGCGACCTGGCGTTTTTCGGGACCGACGAGATCACTGGTGAGGCCGAGTGCGACCGGAAACACGCCGCCCGAGCCGATGCCGGCGAGAATGCGCGTCGCGAACAACAGCGAGAACGAGCTCGACATCGCGCCCAGAATGTTGGCGAGACCGAGCAACACCAGGCAGCCGATCATCAGCCGTGCCTTGCCGAACAGGTCGGCCGCGGCGCCGATCACCGGCTGCACGACCGCAAAGGTGAATGCGAAACCGGCTGCGAAACCGGCGGCCGTCGTGATGCTCACCCCGAAATCGTCGGCGACATGCGGCAGGACCGGATCAAGCGCGCGGGCCGACAGGCTCGCCGCAAAGGTCGCCAGCGCAATGATGTTGAGGACGGGCGGCAAGCGCTGCTCACGCGACCGCAATCCCGCGTGCGGCATCAACGCGCTACATTCTGAGGATTCTTGGCGACGGCGTCGAATGCCATCAGCATCCGCACCAGACCCTCGAACTCGCGCAGCGGCACCATGTTGGGACCGTCCGACGGCGCATGGTCGGGATCGGGATGGGTCTCGATGAACACGCCGGCGACACCGACGGCGACCGCCGCACGCGCCAGCACCGGCACGAATTCGCGTTCGCCGCCGGACGATGCGCCCTTGCCGCCGGGTTGCTGCACCGAATGGGTGGCGTCGAAGATCACCGGCGCGCCGGTGGTGCGCGCCAGGATCGGCAGCGCCCGCATGTCGGATACCAGCGTGTTGTAGCCGAACGACGCGCCGCGCTCGGTCACCAGTACACTCCGGTTGCCGGCGCCGGTGATCTTGGCGACGACGTTCGCCATATCCCAGGGCGCCAGGAACTGGCCCTTCTTGACGTTGACGACCTTGCCGGTCGCGGCCGCCGCCAGCAACAGATCGGTCTGACGGCACAGGAACGCCGGGATCTGCAGGACATCGACGGCCTGCGCGACCTCGGCGCACTGCGCGGCCTCATGAACGTCGGTGAGCACGGGCATGCCGAGCGAGGCGCGAATCTCGGCAAATATCGGCAACGCCTGCTGCAGGCCGATCCCGCGCGCGGCAGTTGCGCTGGTCCGATTGGCCTTGTCGAACGAGGTCTTGTAGACGAGCCCCACGCCGAGCCGCGCGGCGATCTCCTTCAGCGCGGCCGCCACCTCGAGCGCGTGCGCGCGGCTCTCCAGCTGGCATGGGCCGGCGATGATCGAGATCGGCAAGTCATTGCCGAATTTGACCGACCCGGCGCTGACGACCGGCGCGGCTGCAATATTGGCGTTCAAGGCATCATCCTTTTTGCAGGCGGACCATGCCGGGCGGCGGCAGGCGGATCAACCCTCCAGCGGCCTCGAATATCAGGGTTGCGTCGCGGGCGATATCCGGTGCCGCCAGGAGATATCGGTCACTTCATCGCCGAGAACGCGGTCGGCGCCAGCATCTGATTGACGATGTTGCCGACAATCTGGCCGTCCTCCTCGGTCTTGGCGCGCGCAGTGATCCAGTCGGGATCGTTCTGAAACGCCGCCCATTTCTTCTCGCGCTCGGCGAGCGACTCCCATGCCAGGAAATAGGTCAGTTCCTGATTGGATTCGCCGACCAGCGTGGTGAAGAAGCCTACCGGCCGGAGGCCGTGCTTTTCCCACAGTTTCAGCGTGGTGTTCTCGAAGCGTTTCAACAGCGCCGGCAGCCGGCCCGGCACACAGCGATAGACGCGCATTTCGTAGATCATCGGCATTGCTCCCTATTCTATTGTTCTTGCGATATCGGGAGCAATTTGTCGCAACAATCCGCGCGTTCGTCAAAGGCCGAGGATTGGAGCCTTTAGACCAGCCGCGATTGCACCATGGCGGCCTGAATGAACGACGCGAACAGCGGATGCGGTTCAAAGGGCCGCGATTTCAGTTCGGGGTGGAATTGCACGCCGATGAACCAGGGATGGTCCTCATATTCGACGATCTCCGGCAAAACGCCATCCGGCGAAAGGCCTGAGAACTTCAGGCCGTGCTGCTCCAGCCGGTCCTTGTAGGCGGTGTTGACCTCGTAGCGGTGGCGGTGGCGCTCCGAAATCTCGGTGGCGCCGCCATAGACCTCCGACACCCGGCTGCCGCGCCGGAGCACCGCGGGATAGGCGCCGAGCCGCATGGTGCCGCCGAGGTCACCGGATTTCGACCGCTTCTCCAGCTCGTTGCCGCGCAGCCATTCCGTCATCAGGCCGACCAGGGGTTCGGGCGTCGGGCCGAACTCGGTGGAATTGGCCTGCTCGATGCCGACCAGATTGCG
>JBAUUA010000414.1:0-3506 GCA_049582465.1 Bradyrhizobium sp.
GTCTGGGACAACGCGGCGATGGAGAGCTTCTTCTCGTCGCTGAAGACCGAACGCATCGAGCGTAAAACCTATCGCACCAGGAACGAGGCCAGAGCAGATGTGTTCGATTACATCGAGCGGTTCTACAACAGCATCCGCCGTCATTCGACGATCGGGTACGTCAGTCCAGTTGAGTTCGAGCGCAAGGTGGGATTAGCTTAACCGGGCGTCCATCAAACCGGCAGCAGCTCAAATTGCTTACTAGTTTTGTTGCGCTTGTTGGAGCCATAGCTTGGCCAATAACGTTATTTCTGATCGTTTACATTTTCCGAACCGAGTTGCGGGCGACGTTGGATAAAGTGCCAAGCCTAATCGAAAGAGTGAAGAAGGCCACCTTTCCAGGATTATCCTTAGAGCTTGATCGTGTTGCCGACGCCGAAGCCCAGAGCGGGGCGGATAAGAGCGGCAATATTACTCCGACGCAGATTGAGGCCGCTAGGCGAATCGAAGTTCAGACGCGGGAGGTTGATCCGCAGACTCTTCTAAGAGAATTAGACAGACTCTGCCTGGAATATGACTCCTTGAGGCGATCTCTCCCAGCAGGAGAAAAACGTACTCAGGCCATGACCCGAGTAATCGTAAAGATGCGTTCCCTGGCACCAAGTGTCTTGGACTATTTGGATACGTACAAGGGCTCCGGGTCTGCCGGAAGTCGACTTGCCGCCATCGCAATGATGCAGATGGCTCCGCGGGTGGCAGACCTCGATTGGCTTCGAGATCGCTTCTCGACCGAACATCCGTTCGTTTTCTATCACGCTGCTCTCGCCCTTCAGAACGTTGCCAATATTTGTGATACTCCCGGAAAAAAGAAGCATTTGCGCGAGGTGGTCCAGCAAGCGCTAGCCAAAGTAAAGGCTTTCGCCGGACCTCCGGATCAAGGCACGGTTGAAGTTCTTGAAATGTTGCTTGCCGGTCTTCCCAAATAGAAATCGTAGGGTGGGTTAGCCGCAGGCGTAACCCACCAATTTTGCAAACGGAAAAATGGTGGATTTCGCTGCGCTCTACCCACCCTACGGAATCCCATAGCAGGCCCACTTCTTGAACATCATCTCGAACAACTCCCTCGCCATGGACAAACTCCCCGATCAGCTTCGGGATGATCTGCGGCTGGTCTTCGTTGGGACCGCGGCTGGACAGCGCTCTGCCGACACAGGCCATTATTACGCGCATCCCGGCAATCGCTTTTGGCGCACCATCCACGAGGTCGGGATCACGCCGCGCCGATACGAACCGCATGAGTTTCCGACGCTGTTGGAGCTCGGAATCGGCTTCACCGATCTCTGTAAGTCAGGCTCGGGAATGGACCATCAGGCGTTGGCCTCCCCCATCGATGTCCCGGCCTTCCGGCAAAAGATCAGGCGCCATCGGCCGAAGACCATCGCCTTCACCAGCAAGAAGGCTGCGAGCCTGTTTTATGGAAGGCCGACGAAAGCGATTACGCTCGGCCGCCAGCCGCGGCTTGAAGAATTTCCTGTCATCTTCGTGCTGGCCTCACCGTCCGGCGCGGCGTCGGGCCACTGGTCGGTGGACCCGTGGCAGGCGTTGGCAGATTCGATCGCGGACGCTTGAGCGATCAACCCGCCTGCTGGCGCGCGCTGCCCTTCATGCGAGCCGAGTGTCGTCGGCATCTCGACAAATCCGCACTCCGCAACTATTCTTCCCTCATGAACATCATCCGCCGCACGCTCGATATCGATGCCGACACCGACGCCCGTTTGCGCGAGATGGCTGACGAGCGCGGTCAGGATGTCGCAGCGGTGCTTGCGGAAGCGGTGGCGCTTCTCGATTCCGTGATCGATATCGCCGGGCCTGATATCGGCGAGGACCGTCGGCGGCTGGACGCTTTCAAGCAGGCGCGCGCCGCCGTGCCGCTGGATGAAGTGAAGAACTGGGTGGCAAGCTGGGGTTCCGCGAACGAACTGCCGCGCCCCGCGCCTCGTAAGATCGGATGATTCTGCTCTCGCCCGACGCCGTTGAGGACGTCGAGCGGCTGCGAACCTTTCTCGATCGGAACAGTCCCGATGCCGCACAACGCGCACTCGCTTTGATCTGGACGGCCATCGACCGATTGCAGGATTTTCCCAATCTTGGCATGCCGACGGGAGACGCCGACATTCGCCAGATCGTGATCCGGTTTGGCGCGTCCGGCTACGTCGTGCGTTATGCCGTCCTGCCCGGAGACGAAGACATCCTCGTCACGCGGATTTGGCACGGTCGTGAGGCCCGGACCTAACACAGCGCTTCCGCCCCCAACGTTGCACAACTTTCGCACTTGAAACTCTCCGGCTTTTGCCGCACCTACTGCTCCCCACATCATCGCGGAAACAGGATGCTGCCCCGGCGATCGGCGGAAGTGTTTCCCCTTGTTTCCGACAGGAGATTGATCATGCGCCGTGCTTCCGCCCTCTGTGCCGCCGTCTGCCTTGCCGTCACGGCCATCGCCGTCGTGAGCCCTGCGCAGGCAGGCTACTACGTGATCCGCTGGGACAACACCGGCATCTGCCAGATCTGGAACGAGGAGCTGAAGTTCAAGCCGATGCAATGGCCGTCGGACTACAAGGTCGTCAGCAAGCCGGTTCCGACCCTTACCGCCGCGATGACGGTGCAGGAAAAGATGCGGCTGGCCCACCGCTGCACGCTGTAACGCCGACCGCTCGCGTGAGCGCGCAGGGCAGAGTTGCCGCAGCGCGAGCAATCGCAGGGTGGGCTAGCGACCTGTCCGCCGTAGCTCGAAGAGCGTAGGCGGAAGCGTAACCCGCCAGTTTCTCAGGCGGAAAGGCGGCGGGTTTCGCTATGCTCCACCCTGCGAACCGCGTTGATCCTCAATCAACGACGGCAACAGCCTCGATCTCGACCAGCCACTCCGGCAGCGCCAGTGCTGCAACACCGACCAGCGTACTGGCCGGCGGCGACCCGCCCGCGAAGAAGGGGGCTCGCGCCTTGCCGACGACGACCCGATCCTCCGCCTTGTAGTTCACGACATAGGTGGTGATCTTGACGATATCGGCGTAGCCCGCGCCCGCGGCGGCGAGCGCCAGGCCGACATTGCGCATCACCTGCGCCGTCTGCGCGGCGAGGTCGCCGGGCCCGACCAGCGCGCCACGCTCGTCAATGGACACCTGCCCCGCCGTGTAGATGGTGCGCCGTCCCGAGGCGGCCACCACCTGCGAGAAGGACGGATTGTGCAGAAGCCCCTCGGCGCGGGGATGTTCGATCGTGCTCATGTATGTTTTGCTCCCATCCATCAACTCGTAACGCGGCACATGATCCGCCGCCGGGTCTTGTATCACCGTTGATGGTGGTGGGTTAAGGCCTGCCGCTGACCCCGCTTTGCAAATCTGCTTCGCTTCGCACGCAAGGGCGATATCAATATCGCGCGTGCGACAAAACAACCCGACGAGGCTGGGCAAGAACCCTGGAGTTAGCTGGCTGGGGCGGATTCGTTGGCTAGTTGAAGGCTGCAGGGT
>JBAUUA010000415.1:0-1883 GCA_049582465.1 Bradyrhizobium sp.
GTCGTAACGGTTGTGAGCGGCTCCCCCTGGTGCCATCCCGCCTTTCGTGGCGTGAGCCGTGACGCCCCTGCGGAGGACATGCGACTGCTCGCCGAGAGCGTGGTGCCAGAGCGATCCTCGCCGGTGACACGTCGTTGTCAGTTCTACCAGTGACGTCGCGGTCCCGCAAGCGTGTGAGCATTTCTTCAGTTGGTGGAACAGACGTTCACACCGCTGGCATGTCGGTTGATCTGACGCCGCCAGAAAGCATCCCACTGGCTCGGCTCACTGCGGTACAAGGCGCGGAGGTGGCACAGAGAATCGGTGCCATACTCGCGCCAGCGCATTCCGGCCTGTTTCAGACGCTGACCGACCACCGTCTTACAGGCCGACTCCACCGCCCCCGAGCCGATGAGCCAGCCGTTCGCCACATAGCGCGGATAGTCCATGCGATGCACGTTGCCACTCAGGTAGTTCACCACTTCAGCATGCTTGGCCCGCACCGCCGGTTTCCGCGGCAGGGCGTAGTCGCGCAGCACTTCCACGATCCGTTGGCCTCCCTCGTGCTTCATCGTGTGACACCAGCTTGTCACCAACACCTGCCGCGCCTCCTCATCCTCCGGAACCAGCAGCTTGGCCAATTCCGTGAGATGGTCCGCCGCGTGCCAGAAATCCAGGATCAGCACCGGATCGCGGGGGAAGTTCTTGCGGATGAACGCCTCCAGGCCGTTGCCGCCGTCGGTCAGGCCGATCCAAACCTCGGCTTGATCCATGCCGACCTGACCGGCCTGCTTGCGTAATTGCAACCCCAGTTCGTCGAGGTCGTACAGGCCCGACAGGTAGCGTGCTTGCAGGACGGCGTTGGCGGGCGGCTGATACGGGCAGCCCTCCGGCAGCTCGGGCACGGGGTTGTAGACCATCGCCACATACGGCATGCGTCCTTCCGCAGCCGAGCCGTCCTTGGCCTGCTGACGCACGCCGGTCAAATCCAGGCTGACGTAGGCGCACGTCCGGCCGAGGGCGTCGCGACGCCAGTCCCAGCGACGCGCGAAGCCGAAGGTACGACCGTCGCGTCGCAAGACGCCGATGCGTGCGCCCACGCCTTCGCTGGTCCGCTGCACCGTCGTTTCCGCGATTTTCAATCCCGCCATTTCCGGCAGCACGCGCGTGGCCGCCTCGTCAAAACTAGAACTCACGGCCCCCGCCAAACTGACCAGCCGTTCGGCCGCCGGCGTGAACGACCGGGCCGTCAAACCGACCTGCTCGTCCCACGGCAACACGCCCTTGCCGCAGCGGCCGCAGTAGTAGTAGGCGCGTTGGCAGTCCACCGACCCCAGCAAACTCAAGGCGCCTTTGGCCCGATAGCCGTGGAACTTGGCGCTTTGCCCGCAGTGCGGGCAGACGACGCCGGAGCCTTGGTACCCCTTTTTTTACCCGCCAAGTGCGTGGAATACGCCTTGGCGCCCAGTCGATGCACCACGTCGCGCACTTCAAACTCCGTCTGTCCAAAGAGGTCTCGGTCTTCCTTGCTGACCAGCAGACGCGCCAGGGCCAACAAATCTTCCTCAACATGCGGACGCAGCCGCGCCGCCAACGCTTGGGCCTCGGCTTCTTGTTCGGGAGCAAGCGGCTGAGAAGGCATGATCGACTCCGTAGTCCGGGACGAGTAATTTGGCGGCCGAACGGCCGCCTGTGCTTTTGTGTACAAAAATTCCACCAACTCTTCAGCTGCTCACACGTTTCCTAGCTTGCCATCGGAATGTGCTTCCCTTCCCCTGACGGCGCAGATAACTTCACGAATGCGCCGCGTGCGGCTTCGCGCGCGACATCTCAGGAGAAGGAACGATGGACAAAATCAGCGTGGCGCAGGCCCGGCAGGTCGAGGCGGTCGGTCGGCAGGTGCG
>JBAUUA010000416.1:0-1505 GCA_049582465.1 Bradyrhizobium sp.
TTCAGCCTTTCGCGAATTTGGCGAAGGCGTCTCTGTAGGCGGCGTGCCAGCGGGAGAGCGGCGGCCGGTTCTCGACGATGTCGCCGGCGGCCCAAAGAATCCGGCGCTCGTCCATCTCGCGCGGCACGTCGTTGTCGGGACAGAGGATGTAGAAGTCCCCCTTCCCCATCGAATCCAGCATGAAATCGACCACCTGATCCGGCGTCCACGCCGCGGACGGCTTCTCGGTTCTCGACCCGCCGGTCATGCCGGTGAACGTGAAGCCCGGAATGAGGAGATGGGCGCTTACGCGACAGCCCTCGATGTTGCGCAATTCGTGCGCCAGCGCCTCCGTCGCCACCTTCACCCCCGCCTTCGAGACATTGTAGGCCGTATCGCCGGGCGGGCAGGTGATGCCCTCCTTCGAGCCGGTATTGACGATCGCCGCATCCGTCCCCTGGGCGATCATGTCGGGGGCGAAAGCCTGCACTCCGTTGACGACGCCCATGAGATTGACGTCGATGATTCGCCGGAAGCGCTCCGGATCGCTGAACAGTTCCCCGCCTCCTCCGGTTCCCGCGTTGTTCATGAGCAGGGCGACCTCGCCGAAGGCGTCGAAAGCCGAGGCCTTGAGGCGCCTGACGTCGTCGAGATTGCTGACATCGACGGTGAAGGATCGCACGGCGTCGGGACTCGCCGCCGCGGCGCGGACCTTGGCTGCGGCGGACTCGAGCGCCGCGCCATTAGCGTCGGCCATGCACACTCTCATCCCCAACGCGGCGCATTTGGCCGACGCGGCGAGGCCAATGCCGCTCGCCGCTCCGGTGATGACCGCGACCCGGTTCGCGGCCAGAGCGGGATGATTGGGCATTTGAACCTCTCCAATGTCAGAAGCCGGAGACGCTTACATCCGCCGGGCGGGCGTCCGCAATCGACGCGGCGTCGGCTCCAGGCGGGCGCCGCGCGGAATACCGACGCGCGATAGCGTTTTGATTACAATTTAGCACAACCTCGATTCAATTGCCTGTAACCAAATAGACAACCTTGGATTGCATCCGGCCAAATGAGGCGTATTTAATAAAATTAGAGCCGCCCAAATTCAGGTGTTGGCGGTCTCGACGCCAGTCGTCAACGGAACGTGATTTCGCCGCCGGGACAGGAGACGCATGATGCGCAAGAGCCTGATCGCCATGATCGCCACGATGCTGTTCGGCGTTTCGGCGGCGAACGCGTCGGTCTACAAGTTTACTTTCGAGTCGTCAGACGCCGAACTGACCGCCAGCGGCCAGATCACGGTCAATACGGCCGGCGAGGTCACTGGGGTTTCTGGCGTGATTTCGGGCCTCGCCGATCAGACCATCAGCGCGGTCGCCGGCAATCCAAGCTTCCCCGGCGCCGCCTATAGCGCCGACGATCTGTTCATCTACGACAACCAGTTCCACGCGTCGGGAATGCCGTTCGATCTTGACGGCCTCCTGTTCGTCACGACTCAGAACCCGGGCGGCTTCTGGAACCTGTGGGGGAAC
>JBAUUA010000417.1:0-2091 GCA_049582465.1 Bradyrhizobium sp.
CTTTTCCGGCCGTGACGACGATGAGAGTGAGACGCTCCTTAAGTGCGCGCAGAGCCAGATCGCCGATCTCTCGCGTGCGGCTTTCAAACGTCCGGTGCTCGCAGCAGTCGTCCATGACGAAGCCGACGAAATCGCCAAAGCAGTTGAACACCACCTCGCAGACCTTGCCGGTAAACTCCTCGATGTCCTTCTCGCAGGGCCGGCCAATGGGTTTGCGGGGAGGGCGATAACCGCCAAGCGACGGCGGAATAGCGGGTGCATTGCCGCCCAGGCCGTCGACCCGTCCGGCGATCTGCCCAATGTAGCGAACCAGCACCGGATACCAGCGGTCGGACTTGGGCATCGCCTCCAGGCGCGCCTTCAGAATGGCCAAGGTGGTTTCCTCGGCCGGCAGCATCGCCTCGCGAGTGGAGACCGGGATCTTTATTTGGAAAGAACCGACGATGTACTGCTCGTAGGCGATCCTCTCGACGGCCACCGCGGGGCTTCCCGTCATCCTTGCAGGAACGCCGGGCACTGACATGTCGGCTTGGCCGCCCGCCGAGCGCCGCCGAGAGCGAGCGACCTGAAGCGTCGGAGGAGGCGGTGGCGGCGGTGGGGCGCGGCGCACACGCCTGCCGATCCGTCGTACCACGATGTTGAACTCCTGGCCGGTCTTCACCGTCTGCGGCAGATCGACCGTGAGCAGACCCGCGAAACCGGGGCCCGTGCCTTGCGGAATGGGCACATAGGTCACGCCCTTCATGGTCTTGACTTCGATCGTATGAGCGTCTGCGGCCGCGAGCGGATGCACGCCATACATCCAAGAGGCAAGCTTGATCACCTCGGCGCTCGATACCGCGGGCCAGTAGATTCGCGCCGTGGAGTCAGCGGGAACGTCGCCCCAGTCAATCATCAGCTCGTCGGTGCGGCCGGCCAGCGGACCGCTGGGAAACGGCGCGGTACTTGGCCTTACATCGAAGGTCTGCGGGACGCGGTGCGCTGCGGCCGGCCCGGGATTGTCGGATGTCGTGACCTGAAGATTACGCTGAGCCAGCTGATCGCTGGACTCCGGCGTAGGCGCGCTGCCGCCGACGGATTCGATCGGCGCTCCCGCATATGCGATCTGGGCCACCAGGCAGTGATGGGTCCCAGGAAAGGCATTGGGCACGGCGACATTGTTGAACCGCACACTGGCGTCGTTGACGTTCAGGAAGCAGCCGAAATACGCCCACTGAGAATCGCTCTGATTGATCGTGATCGTCAGATTATTGGCGCCCGTACTCGTGAAGCCGCCGGCTTGGAATTCTGGATCGTTCGCATCGGTAAAGTCCGGCTGCGCGCTCGTCGCGAAGAACGGAATCGTGTGGTTGTCCGAGGGCGCTTCCGGCCATTGGGGATTACCGCTCCCGTCATTGTGGCTGAGGTAGGTTGATGTCGGGTCCCAGCCGGTGTCGGCGGTCTGGGTACCCCACAGCCGGAAGAACACCTTCACGCCCGTTGCGGCGCCGGTGGAGCCTTGCGAACCCTTCAGGCGCACCCGCGCAACAGCAAAACTGTAATTGTTGTAGGTGTGTCCTCCGATCGTCGAGAACGGTGTGACGGAGGAGTCGGCTGTGAACTCGGTCTGCTGTTGGGGAATGATGTTGTTGCTGGGATCGAAGGGATCCATCCCGGAGGGGTCGCCATAGGTCGCATTGAGGTGCTCCAGCAGCGCCTGGATGTAGCTGTAGGCGCCGGTGAAGTCGAACGCGCCGCCCGTACTGTTCTCGACAAACTTCGGACCGCCCGGCACCGGGTACTGGTACTGCGCGGCTGGCGGCGCCCCGGGCGTGGCGGTGAAGACCCTCAAGTCCTCGCTGAGCCAGGGCACATTGAGCGTCGTGGGGTTGCCGGGATCTTTCACCACGTTCGTAAAGTAGGGATCGGCCCCGGCCAGGAAGAAGAACTCCGTAGCCGCCGGAAACGGCTTGGTCAGAACGTTGATCGATGAACTGACCGCAGCCGGCGTTTCACCGCTCGTTGGAAATGTCCCGAGCGGCTGGGCGAATTTGACGTCATAGGCGAACATGATCCGCTGCGGGACCTTGGGGTTGGAGCTCTGATAGAAGA
>JBAUUA010000418.1:0-5269 GCA_049582465.1 Bradyrhizobium sp.
GGTGAAATTCCTCGTTTTCGTCGGTAGCGCTCACGGCAGCCGTCTTGACCAGCGCGAACACCGCGTCCGGGAATTGCTCCCAGACTGCAATATCCTCCGGCACGATCGTCAGCCAGCCGAACCGGAACATGTAGCGGCCGGGTGCGGTGACGTGGCCGACTTGCTGCCAGCTGACCTTGTTGACGCGCAATCACTTCCCCCCTTTGGAATTCCGCGAGCTGTCGGGCCGCGGCATCGCGATTGAAGTCTCGCGGCGGGCCGCGAGCAAGGCGTCGCTTGCCCGCATTTCGAACGCGTCGAGTTGCACGGCGAACGTCGCCAGTGCGAGCCGCAGATTATCCAGTTCTTCGGCGCGCGCGTCTCTACCGTGACTCATGATCAACCCTGACTTATCAACCCTGCCTTGCCTTATCGGTCCAGCCCTTGCTAGCCCTGCGGTCAGGCGCACGCCAAGCGCCGCCGGCCGAAACCGGCGGGTATCCGCGCGAAGCGTTCAGTCCAATTCAACCGGCGGACAGCGGGGTCCGGGTGGTCGTGCCGGAAACAGCCGGATGCGCGCGTTCGGTCGCCGGCTGCGCCACCACGGGCAATTGCAGCACGGTCGCGCGCTGGCCTTCGCAAAGCAGCGTCACCAGCACACGGCTGCCGTCCGGAAATTCGATCGCATCATGATGACGATCCGGCACATGGCGGTCGATCTCGCCGAACTTGCCGACACGGAAATTGACCTCGCGGGTCCAGATCCAGCGGTTGTCGTATCTGACGTTCTGGGCGAAGGCGAGCTCCGTTCCCGGCAGCATGCAGACGGCGACCTTGGGATCGCTCTCGCTGGCAAAGCCGCGGGTCGACGTGCCGGGGAAGGTCGTGGTGATCAGCGTCTCTCCGACCTTGGCCGGGCGCGTCGCTAGAGCGTGCATACTATAGTCACACATCGGATTGCTCCTCGTTCGAGATAGCCAACCCGCGCCGCTGAGGAGGCGCAGGCCTCTATCAGAGTGGACAGTGAACGAGAAGTTTTTGCCCGCTTGTGGGCAATTGTGCGGCTTGGGCTGAAAGGCCCAGATCACAAATCCGTTTTTTTGAAACGGCTTGTCTCGCAGCGGGCCGCGCTTCGCGCGGACCCGTACGATGCAGTGCGGAATGATCTCGGGTCAGTACTTCCGGTACAGCCCGATCAGCTTGCCCTGAATTTTCACCCGGTTCGGCGGCAGGATGCGGACCTCATAGGAGGCGTTGGCAGGCTCCAGCGCGATCGAGGCGCCGCGGCGGCGGAAGCGTTTCAGGGTTGCCTCCTCGTCGTCGATCAGCGCCACCACGATGTCGCCGGTATCGGCGGTCTCGTTGCGCTGGATCAGCGCCATGTCGCCGTCCAGGATACCGGCGTCCACCATGGAATCGCCGCGTACCTCGAGCGCGTAATGTTCGCCGGAGCCGAGCATGTCCGGCGGCACGCTGATGGTGTGGCTGCGGGTTTGCAGCGCCTCGATCGGCGTACCGGCGGCAATGCGGCCCATGACCGGCACCGCAACCGGGCGCTCGCCATCGCTCTCCGAACCGCCGCCGGAGGAGGAACGCACCTTGCCGAGCGTGCCCTCGATGACGCTGGGGGTGAAGCCGCGGCGGCTGTTGGCGCCGCCGGACAGCTCCGGCAGCTTGATCACCTCGATGGCGCGGGCGCGGTTGGGCAGGCGGCGGATGAACCCGCGCTCTTCCAGGGCCGTGATCAGGCGGTGAATGCCCGATTTCGAGCGCAGATCGAGCGCATCCTTCATCTCGTCGAAGGAGGGCGGAACGCCGCTTTCCTTCAGGCGTTCGCTGATGAATCGCAGCAGTTCATATTGTTTGCGCGTGAGCATCTCGACCAATCCCCAATTTGCTTATCCTCGGGCCCGACAAGCGCCGCTCGATTTCGAGAGTCGAAATCAGGGCTTCGGAGTCAGGCGACTTCCATTCGTAGACACAAGAACTCGAAACAAATCATGAACGGACACTATATGTTCCATATGTGTTCCGCAACCACTTAATTTTGGGTCAACGCGATCGAGAATTTGCCGGCGGCGCTGTGGATCGCCAGACGGCTCAGGCCGGCAGCCGCAGGATGTCGCAAACCGAGCCCGCGGAAGCCTTCGGCGCGAATGGCGGACGGACCACCAAGGCCTGTGCCGCAGCGAGATTTCCCAATAGCGAGGAATCCTGATGGTCGACGGGAATGGCGACCAGCGCGCCGTCGCTGCGCGTCTCCAGCCGGGCGCGCAGATAGTCTTCGCGCAGGTCGTTGGCGCCGACATCGCGTCCCAGGAGCGCCGTCTCGTGGGCGTGCTGGACCGCCGACCGCCCGGACAAAGCGCGAATCAAGGGCACCAGAAACAGGAAACCGCAGACATAGGACGACACGGGATTGCCGGGCAGGCCGATCACCCGCATCGCGCCGAGCCGCCCGTGCATCATCGGCTTGCCGGGCCGCATCGCGATCTTCCAGAACGCCATGGTGACGCCCTCGGCCTCCAGCGACCGTTTGACGAGGTCGTGGTCGCCGACCGAGGCCCCGCCGGTCGTGACCAGGATATCGGCGCCGGCGTCGCGGGCGCGGCGGATGCCGGCCACGGTAGCTTCCATTGTATCGGCGGCAATGCCGAGATCGATGATGTCGGCGCCCTGGTGGCGGGCCAGCGCCCGCAGCGCGTAGCCGTTGGAATAGACGATCTGCCCAGGGCCCGGGGTTTGCCCGGGCATCACCAGCTCGTCGCCGGTGGCGAGCAGCGCGACCCTGGGCCGGCGGCGCACCGGCAACGCCGGATGGTTCATGCCCGCGGCCAGCGACAGATCGCGGTCGGTGAGGCGGATACCGCCCGCCAGCAGCACGTCGCCCTCGCGGAAGTCGATCCCGGCGGGCCGGATATGCCGGCCCGGCCGCGCGGCCTCGGTGAGGGTGACGCCGTCGCCATCGGCCACGGTATCTTCCTGGATCACGACGGCGTCGGCGCCCTCGGGGACCACGCCGCCGGTGAAGATCCGCACCGCCTCGCGGGCCCCCAGCGCCTTGTCGAACGGCCGACCGGCCGCGACTTCTCCGATCACCGCCAGATGCGTCCCAGCGGCGGCGGCATCCGCGGCCCGCACCGCATAGCCGTCCATCGCCGACATCGCTTGCGGCGGTTGAGTGCGCAAGGCCCGCACGTCGCGCGCCAGCACGCGGTGAAAGGCCGCGTCCAGCGTGGCCATTTCCTCAGGCAATGGCTCGGCGCCCGCGAGAACGGCTGCAAGCGCCTCGGTAACCGGAATTAGGGCCACGACGTGTCTCCTCGATCCGGCCGGACCTGGCGGCCAGGATCGTCGCGTGCCTTCTAACGGAGAGCACGCGCGGAGGCAAAAGGCTTGACGGGGTAGGGCGGCGAGAAGAATCGAGTTGCGACGGCTTCTCGCTCCTGCAGCCGGAGGCGCACCAGTTCGTGCCTGGCGGGTCGGGCCGAAACCGCCCGGCGTTCCGGCCCGATCGCTAGGCGAGAAGCCGGAACTGCAGCTTCGTCAGGCTGTCGCCGACTTCTTCCGTCGGCGCAGGGCGGAAACGGAGCCGCTCGGACATCATGTCGAGATAGTGACGCAGCTCGAACTCGCTGTCTCTGAGATGATATCGGATTTCACGGCGTTCAATTGTCGTCAGCAGAGGGTCGGCAATCCGCTGCCAGGCTGCGGTCTGCCAATCCTTCAGCTCACGGATCTTGCGGCTTAATATATCAGGCTCATTCATGCGTATCGGCCCGCTCTCGAGAAGTAGCGGTTCCGATGTTTATGACTGATTCCTAAACAATCCTTAACCATACTCGGGCGCGTTCCGCGGCCCGCCCCCTGCTGCGGTGCACCAGGGCGGTAGAGCCGCGGTTGAGGCGGCCCTAGATCCCGAGCGCGGCCAGCGCCTCGGCGACGTCGGCGGGCGAGGTCACGTGAACCGCGGTGAGGCCGCGGGCGCGGGCGCCCTCGATGTTTTCGGCGAGGTCGTCGAAGAACACGATGCGACCGGCCGGCATCCCGATCGCCTTCACCACGTGATCGAAGGCCTCGGCGTCCGGCTTCCGCAGCCCGATGTTTGAGGAGAGGAACAGTTCGCGGAAATGGCCGAGAACATCGGCATAGGCGGCCGAGAAATGTTCGACATGGGCGCCGTTGGTGTTGGAGAAGGCATAAAGCGGCAGGCGTCTTGCGGCTCGCGCGAGCTGCTCGGCGATACCGGGCATTTCGCCGGCGAAGATCGCGTTCCATCCCTCCAGGAACTGGGCGTCCGAAATGCCGATGCCGAGCGCGGCGCGCAGGCTTGCAAAGAATTCGGCGTCGCCGATCTCGCCGGTCTCGTGGCGCAGATAGATCTCGTCGCGCGACGAAAATCGCCCCGCGAAGTCGGCGGGATCGCAGCCGGCATGGCCGGCCCAGCACGAAAGCGTCTTGCTGAAGTCGATATCGAGCACCACGCGGCCGAGATCGAACAGCAATGCGTCGGCGGAGCCGGGAGCGAGCAGGGGTCTGGTCATCGCGGCGGTGTACGAAAATCGAGGGGGGCGGGCAACGGCGACCTGGCGGAAGTGGCTATCGCCAATCAAACAGCCGGTCGCGTGGGCGCGCGTAGCTGAATTCGGCGCCCGGATCGCGCCGTCGGATCTTGATGCCTCCTTGCGGCTCGCCGCTCAGGAGCACCACGAAATCCGTGCCTTTGCCGGTCTCGGAGCCCAAGGCTTCGTCCGTGATGATCAGCGAAGACCGCGGCGCTATCCCGGCGATCCGATCCAATGCGTCCTGCGGAATGACAATCCGGTCGAGCGCGCTCTTCGCGCTGCTCGTATCCGTCAGCGTCGGCGCGGCGTCGCGACCATGGTCGGCGCGCGCACGGCCTTGTGAGGCGAGCGCGCCACCATGCGGCCCGCCCTCCAGCGAAACGACACTCCACCGCATGTTGGTCTCGCCCTCGGCCCGCTCCATGGCGGTGAAGATATGCGTGCCGATCGGCTGATCGGGATCCCGGATCGTCACCGGACTCTCCAGGATCGGCTCAAAGCCTTGCCGGACATACAGCCGCTGGGTCTTGCGGCTGATCAGCACCGACACCGGTTCGAGCTCGCGGGCCACTTGGCCCGCCGCCTCGACGGCGGCCAGCCGCCTCGCCTCTGCCACGACGACGGCTGCACGCGCGGTCGTGACAGCATCGAGTTTCGGCTGCAGTTCCGCCTTTGCGGCAGCCAATTGCGCCTGCAATTCGGCGAGCCTTGCGGTGGCTTGCGCC
>JBAUUA010000419.1:0-3658 GCA_049582465.1 Bradyrhizobium sp.
GTTGATGAACCGTCGTAGAAGCGAACGTCATCTGTGCAGGCGGCTCGCGAAGATCCAGCTTGGGGGGTCGCTGCCGCGCGACTGCACGATCACGGACATTTCGGATGGCGGTGTGAAGGTCGTTGCCGAGTTCATCGACATTCCCTCCGAGTTCACCATCATCCTGTCCGAGGGCCGTCCGCGTCAGTGCAAGCTGGCCTGGCGAATCGGCTGCGAGTTCGGCGCCCAATTCGTCGATTAGATCGAAGAGTCCCTGCAGGGCCGGCCAACTTGCTGGCCGGCCGTGGCCGAGCCGGTTCCGGCGAATTCGTTCGGGACGTCCGTGACCGCAACCGGAGAGAGCGCCCGGTTAACGGGAATTTAGGGTTAACCTGTGCATCTGTGGCCGGTCGCCGACCACAGGTCAAAGTAAATGCTCCGGCAGTCGCTCCAGTCATACTGCTCCGCGAGACGTCTTGCATCCATCGTATCGTCCGCCATCCTGGCGCTCGGGCTTTGCAGCTGCCAGACCGATGGCGCGTCCGACATCACGGGCTCGCTGGGCGAGAAGGCTGAAGCAAGCCACACCGCCGATCCGCGACGCGATCTCGATAGCTATGGCGATCGCTATCGCGCCAACGCCAAAGACGCCGAGGCGACGCTGCAATACGCAAAGGCGCTGCGCGCCACCGGGCAGCGCGCCCAGGCGGTCGCCGTGCTCGAGCAGGCGTCGATTGCCCAGCCCGAGAACAAGGCGCTGCTCGCCGGATACGGGCGCGCGCTGGCGGACAATGGCAATTTCGAGCAAGCCTTCGAAATCCTCGGCCGCGCCCATAGCCCCGACAATCCCGACTGGCGGATCCTCTCGGCCCAGGGCGCCGTACTCGACCAGCTCGGCCGATACGAGGAAGCCCGGCAGTACTATGCAAGCGCGCTGAGAATGGCGCCGGACGACCCCTCCGTGCTGTCCAATCTCGGCCTGTCCTACATGCTTGCGAAGGATCTGCCCAAGGCGGAGGAGACCTTGCGCCGGGCCTACGGCCGCGCCGGCGCGAGCCCGCGCGTGCGGCAGAACTTGGCGCTGGTGGTCGGCCTGCAGGGCCGTCTGGCCGAGGCTGAAAGCATCTTGAAGGCCGATCAGCCGGCAGGGGAGGCGACGGCGAGCGTCGCTTATCTGAAGCGGCTGTTGGCCCGCAAGGAGGGCGCCCGCGCCGAGGCGGACAGCAAAAAGGCGGCCGCTGCCGGCCGCCCCGAATGATATCCGATGAAAGCCTAGCCTGCCCGTAGCTTCCTGAGGATCGGCGCCAGGAACGAGCGCCGCGGCTTCTTGACATCGCTGCGGCCGGTCAGCCGGTGCGCGATCTGCAGGAACGTGTCGGTGGTGCGGTGACGCGCGGAGATTTCCGCGATCATCTGGCCGTTATTGGCCGCCGTGCCGAACAATTTCGGGTCGAATGCAATGGAAGCGATCGGCTTGCTTTCGATGGTCTTGGCAAACCCCTTGGCGTCGATTTCCGGCCGCTTCGGCATGCCGACCTGATTGAGACAATACAGCGGCGGCTGGTCGTTGGGACGCGCCGCTTTCAGCATGCTGATCATGTTCTTGGCGTTGCGCAGATTGGCGAGGTCCGGCTCGGCGACGATGAGAATGTCGTCGGCGCTCACCAGCGCGCGCCTCGCCCATCCCGACCATTGATGTGGAACGTCCAGCACGATGCAGGGCGTCGTCATGCGCAGCGTATCGAAGATCGCGTCGAAGGCCTGCTCGCCGAGGTCGTAGACGCGCTCCAGCGTCGCGGGCGCCGCCAGCAGGCTGAGCCGGTCGGTGCATTTCGCCATCAGCCGTTCGATCAGCGCGGTATCGGGCCGGTCGGGCGAGAACACCGCATTGGCGATGCCCTGTACCGGATCCTTGTTGTAGTCGAGACTGGCGGTGCCAAAGGCGAGGTCGAGATCGATCACCACCGAATCCAGCGCGAGATCGCGGGCGATCGCCCACGCCACGTTATGCGCGACGGTGGATGCGCCGACGCCGCCCTTGGCGCCGACCACGGCGACGATCCGGCCGACGGCGATGGCCTCCGACGCCGAAAACAGGCTGCAAATCGAGCGCACCACATCGAGGGCAACCACCGGCCCGATGACGTAATCGTTGACGCCGCGCCGTACCAGTTCGCGATAGGGCGCGACATCGTTGACGCCGCCGATCACGACGACGCGGGTTCCGGGATCGCACACGGTTGCGAGTTCATCGAGGCCGGCGAGAATATCGCTGTTGGCTTCGGTTTCCAGGATGATCACGTTCGGCGTAGGCTGGGTGTGATAGGTATCGATGGCCGTGACGATGCCGCCCATCTTCACGGTGAGGTGGGTCTTGGCGAGGCGACGGTCTTCGCCCGCCGCCTGCACCGCGGCGGCGGTTTCCGTCGTCGTGCAGAAGGCCTGAACCGACACGCGAGGTGCCGGAGAAATGTAATCGTTCGCGGGCGGCTCGGTGTCCGGCTGCTCTTCGGGGGTTCGACGGGAGCTGATCATTTGCCTGTATCGCTGAGTTTGGCCTTTTCGGCGTCGGAATAGGTGGTCGAGGTCGGCTCGCCCTTGCGATATTTCTCGAACGCAACGTTGCGCCGCGCCGTGTAGGCGGCGGTTTCGGACCGGGGCTGCTCGAGGTCGGCCGGATTGTCGATCATCGCGGCCATGTTGTGCTGATAGGCACAGCCGAAATTGTAGTAGGGCTTGTTCTCGGAATAGCCTTTGTTCAGGAGCGAGGGGCCGAGATCATCCGGCCACGTCCCGCAAGGGCCGGCGACCGCCGCCATCCTGGGATAGCTCAGCCGGATCGTCGCGAGCGTCAGCGGGTCGTCCGGATGATACTGGTGCATTGTAATTCCACGGGGAGGCACGCCGCCCGCCGCCAGCAACGACCGGATTTCGCCATAGGCACTCGCCGCGGCCCGTGCGTTCGGCGTATCGACCGGCACGTCGGCCACGATCGCGCCGGTGCCTTCGCGAACCCATGTCTGCGCCAGCCCGAGCACGTCAGCGCGCTGCGGAGCGGACAGGCCGCCGCGGGCATGACCGACGAAGATCACGACCGACCGGTTGGCTTCCTGGACCGCGATGGGGTGACGCAGGCGGTAATCGTCGGGAATGCTCGCCGTCGTTACTTCGCTGCCGGTATAGTTGCACGCGCCCAGAGCGACGCAGAGGCCGGCGAGCGCGCCAAGCAGGCGGAGGCGTCGGTGGCGATCGGCGGCTGTCATGTATGTCATCGTTCTGTCCTCGTCCCCGCTAGGCCAGTGCCGTCTCAGTCAATGATGAAGCCGAAATTGGGCTGGTAGTTTCCGACCTGTTCGACGCGGCCGGCGGTGCCGTAGATGCGATTGATCTGGGCCAGCAGCGTCGATTGCGAATCGGACGCCGGCGCAAACCCGTCATCGGGGCGCGACAGTTCCTTCTGGGCGACCGCCCGAACGATGTAGGGCGTGACGATGACCATCAGCTCGGTCTGGTGGTTGACGAAGTCCTGGCTCCGGAAAAGCGCGCCAAGAACCGGCAGTTCGTCGATCCCGGGCAGTCCGTTGACGGCCTGCTTGGTTTGCTCCTGGATCAGGCCGGCCATCGCGATCGAGCCGCCGGACGGAATCTCCAGCGTAGTCTCCGCGCGACGGGTCTTGAT
>JBAUUA010000420.1:0-1575 GCA_049582465.1 Bradyrhizobium sp.
CTCGTAACCCAAATCATGGCCCAGCTCGGCGAGGCGGTTTCGCCGGTCGACGAAGTGCATGGCTTCCGCTATTTCGACGACCGCGACCTGATCGGCTTTGTCGACGGAACGGAAAACCCGGCGGGGCAGGCCGCGATCGATGCCGTCTATGTGGGGCCTGAAGATGCCGTCTTCGCCGGCGGCACCTACGTGATCGTGCAAAAATACCTGCACGATCTGGCCGGCTGGAATGCGCTGTCCACCGAGACGCAGGAGCGCATCATCGGCCGCACCAAGCTTGCCGACATCGAGCTCGACGACGCCGTGAAGCCGGCTTACGCCCACAACGCGCTCGCCAAGGTCGTGGTGGATGGCAAGGAAATCAAGATCGTCCGCGACAACATGCCGTTCGGCCGCGCGGCCGAGAAGGAGTTCGGCACCTATTTCATCGGTTACGCGCGTTCACCACGAACGATCGAGCAGATGCTGGAAAACATGTTCATAGGCCAGCCACCCGGCAACTACGATCGTCTGCTCGATTTCAGCGTCGCCAAGACCGGCAGTCTGTTTTTCGTGCCGTCGGCGACTTTCCTGGAAGATATCGCCGAAGACGATCAGGTTGCGGCGCCGTCACCAGCATCTGCCGTTGAAGCGCCCAAGCCGGCGCCGAAGCGCGATGGCTCCCTCGATATCGGTTCGCTTAAAGGAGACCCTGCCTCATGAACAATCTTCATCGCGAGCTTGCCCCGATATCCGACGAGGCCTGGTCTCAAATCGAGGAGGAAACGTCGCGTACCATCAAGCGTTACCTCGCCGGCCGGCGCGTCGTCGACGTGCAGGGGCCGGGCGGCATGGCGCTTTCCGCCGTCGGCACCGGCCATTTGCGCAATGTCACGGCGCCCGGAGACGGAATCCTGGCGCGACAGCGCGAGGTCAAGCCGCTGGTCGAACTCCGTGTTCCCTTCGAGCTCGATCGCCAGCAGATCGATGACGTGGAGCGTGGCGCCAACGATTCGGATTGGCAGCCTGCGAAAGACGCCGCGCGGCTGCTCGCCTTTGCCGAGGACCGGGCGATCTTCGATGGCTACGCCGCCGCTGATATCGGCGGCATCCGCCAGGGTACCAGCAATCCGGTCCTGACCCTTCCGCCCGATGTGCGCGCCTATCCCGATGCCATCGCCCAGGCGCTCGGTCAATTGCGGCTCGAAGGCGTCAACGGTCCCTATTCGGTGGTGCTGGGCGCCGACGGCTATATCGCGCTGAGTGAGAGCAGCGATCACGGCTACCCGGTCATGCGGCACATCAGGGAACTCGTGGACGGCGAAATCATCTGGGCGCCGGCGATATCAGGCGCATTCGTGCTGACGACGCGCGGCGGCGATTTCGGCTTGTATATCGGCGAGGATGTGTCGATCGGCTATCTAGGCCATGACGACAAGGCGGTCCGCCTCTATCTTCAGGAGACATTTACTTTCATCCTGCTGACGACAGAAGCCTCCGTTGCGCTGACTGCCAATGACGGAGTGTCGAGCTGACAACCTACCGCGACAAATTCTGCAGCAGCAAGTTCAGCGCCGTGCCCGCAAACACCTGCAT
>JBAUUA010000421.1:0-1906 GCA_049582465.1 Bradyrhizobium sp.
CTCGCCTCGAAGACGCCTCCCAAAGCAACATGAACCCCGAAAACGGCAAACACCGCAAGGGTCGTGACGGCGATACCGGCTGACAGTTGCGCAGCCCAGCGCTTCCACAGCAGCAGTCCAAGGCCAACCACCAAATATGCGAATGCTGCAACGAAGTTAAACCAAAGCACAAACGGAACGATGTTCCCTGCAGATGTTCTGATTTCCGGTCGACCGAACAACATCCTTCCGCCCTGCAAGACGGTCACGACGCCGAACGCGACTGCGATAACTCCCGCCGCGATGGCCCATCTTGGGCGGCCTGATACTCCGTCTGTCATTTGCAAGACCCGGCGCCGATCGACTGTATTGCGAATCGTTCCTTACAGCAGGACTGGGTTGTCCGGATGATTTCTGAAGACCGGTTCACAGCGTACTGCATTCTTCGGAAGATGCGCCACCATGAAAAGCACGAATTGCCCGAGGCGGTTCGGCTGGATCGCGGCCAATTGGTGCCGTCGAATCGTTGGCTACTGTACAACTCGACACCTCTGGCCGATAAAGTTCTTTTCCGGTATCCCGGAGCATCTCGCTTTTGAGGCACGGAGCGGATTTGAAGTCGTATTTGCCGATGCGGGATCTTCGCGCGTGGTCCGATCGTCAGATCGAGACGCTCTATCCGGGTTGCTTCGCCCTGGTGATGGCCACCGGGATCATCTCGAATGCCTTGTTCTTCGAAGGCCACCGGGAATGGTCCGCGGCCCTCTTTGCTGTCAACCTCATCGCCTACCCCTGGTTGGCATTAATTACGATTTTGCGGTTCCTCAGGTTCTGGCAAGCCATGCGGTCCGACCTGTTCAATCCCCGCCTTGTGTTCTCCTTCTTCACCATCGTCGCCGGCACCGACGTTTTCGGCGTCGGCCTCCATTTACGCGGTTTCACCGCGACCGCATTGTTGTTGTGGCTGTTCGCGCTGCTCGTCTGGTTCATTCTGATCTATTTCAGCTTCGCAGTTCAGACGTTTCTCAACACCGCCCATGGCGCCAACGTCGTGCATGGCGGGTGGCTGATTGCCATTGTCGGTACCGAATCGTTGGTGATCCTGGGCACTCTCATTGCCCCGGCTGTGGGCGATCTCGGCCGCACCGTGTTTGTGCTCATTCACATGTTGTGGGGTGTGGGGATTGGACTTTATGGCATCTTTATCGTGCTATTCGCGCATCGTATCTTCTTTCTTGACGTCGGACCCGATGATATCACGCCTCTGCTGTGGGTGGTCATGGGGGCCGCAGCGATCAGCACCAACGCCGGGTCGACGCTCATCCTGACCGAAAGTGGCATGCCGTTCCTGGTCTTGATGCGGCCATTCATCGACGGCGTAACGCTGATCATGTGGGCGTGGGCGACTTGGTGGATTCCGCTGTTGTTGCTTTTCGGAATCTGGAAACACGGCGTGTGCCGCGTGCCTTTGACATACACCCCGATGTTCTGGAGTCTGGTATTCCCACTCGGCATGTATGCCTTGGCGAGCTTGCGCTTTTCGCTCGCGGCCGATTTTCCGCCGCTGCGTGCGATATCCTATGCCATGGTCTGGGTGGCGCTTGCAGCTTGGGTTGCGACAGCCGCCGGCCTCGCTGCAGCGTCCTGGATAAGTTTCCGCCAGTTCGAGCGGTCGGGCTCCCGGTAGTCGCCTGGATGTTCGTGAAGGATCCAGGCAAGCTCGCCTCACCACCCGCCGCGGATGCGAAAATGGATCGTTTCTCGATTCTCGCTGATCAGTCGCCCTGACCGGGCTTGGGTGAAAAATACTGCTTCAGCTTGTCGGCGACGCCGTCGAAAGCCTTTGCGTCGGCTGGCGGCTCGCGCTTGATCGTGATGTTGGGCCAAACCGAAGCATATTCGGCATTCAGCTTGAGCCAGTTTTCCA
>JBAUUA010000422.1:0-2836 GCA_049582465.1 Bradyrhizobium sp.
CCACAAACTTGACCATCAGCGGCTCCTGGTAGGCGCATCCCTATTATTATTTTGTCCGTCAATTCTTCAGAAACATGCACGGAATTTCGTTGCGTTTTAGTTGCTTGCAAACGGCTTCAGCCCGTTCTTTTTCCAGCCCCGCAAAGCGGGCACGGAACATGGTCTTTTCGCCCTTGTTGGTTTTTTCGGTGAAAGGCTCAGCGCGGCCGAGCAGGTCCTTGGCTTTGCTTTGAGCCAGGTCCAGCCGTTGTTTGGCGTCCTTCTCGTCGTCGAAGGCGCCGACCTGCACGAGCCAGCCGCTGCGTTTGACCGCGGGCTCTACAGCCGCGGCGACCGGCACGGGTATGGACTTGCTCACCGATGCAACTTTCGCCGGTAGTGTGCCGAGGATGCCGGGCTTTGCAACGGGTGGCGGCGCGGCCGCAGATGCTTGGGGTGGCGGCGATTGCGGTGGCGGTAGCTGAGGCGGCGGCAATTGCGGGGGAGCTGATTCACTCTTCACGGTGTTGATCTAGGTGATGTTCGCCGCATTGGCGACCGCGGGCGCCGGAGTAAGCTGTCGGTTGTCGGATGGCAACGGCGACAGGGATGCCGTCTGCATGCTGCCCGGATGCACGGTCACTGTTTTCACCGTGTTGGGCTTGATCGGTTCGGTGGATCCCGGCGCGGGTGCATCGGCAGCCACAGCGGTCGGCGTCACCGCGGCGACACGCACGGGCGCCGAGCCTGTGCGGTCATCCTCCTTGCTGTCCTTGCGCGCGATATCTTTAGCAGCTTGGGCGGTTTCCCATCCTTCGACCACTTGCGGAGCGGTCCGTTTGACCGCGGCGACGTTGATGTTGCTTTCGATCAGGCCAAGCACGCGCGCATCGCGAGCGCTGGCTGTGCGGCCGCCGAAGACCACGGCAATGATGTGATGGTTGGCGCGGCGTACCGACGTGACGATGTTGAACCCGGACTCGTGGATGTAACCGGTCTTGATGCCGTCGACGCCGTCGACCGCGCCGAGCAGATGGTTATGGTTGCGGATCGAATTGCCGCGATAGTCGAACGTGCGCGTGGCGAAATAGCGATAGTAATTCGGAAAGCGATCCTGGATCGCCCGGCCAAGCGTCGCCTGATCGCGCGCGGTGGTGATCTGCTGGTCGTCGGGCAGGCCGGAGGCGTTGCGGTAGACCGTCTGCGTCATACCGAGCGCGCGTGCTTTCGCGGTCATCATTTTGGCAAAGCCCGGCTCGTCGCCGCCGAGCGCTTCCGCCACAATGACGGCGACATCGTTGGCCGACTTTGTGACGATCGCGCGGATCGCGGTCTCGACGCGGATTGAATCTCCGGGCTTTAGTCCGAGCTTGGACGGAGCCTGCACGGCGGCATGGGCCGATACCGGCAGGTCGGTGTTGAGCGTGACCTTGCCCTGCTCGAGGCGCTCGAACAGCAGGTAGAGGGTCATGATTTTGGTGAGCGAAGCAGGATGGCGCGGGCTGTCGGGATTACTCGACTGCATGACCGCGCCGGAATTCACGTCGACCACGATCGATGCGTAGGCGGGGTTGTAGCTTTCGCCCGTATCCGAGCGCAGCCGAAATCGCCGGCGGGCGTCTGCATTGTCTGTCAGGGACGCGACGGCGACACAGGCCATCAGGCCCAGGATGCCCCAGCGCAGGCCACGACGGCCAAAAACTCCCCCACGCGGCATTCGCTCTCCCCAAACCCCGTTTTGTGGTGGCGGTCCCCTAGGCCGTTATCGTGGCCGTTTTGTAGCCTGTCGGCGTCGCGACAATTTATGACGGTAGGAGAACGCGGTTTACAAATAATTAAGGCAATCCCCCGGATTCTAAAGGGGTTTTTGCACTGCGATAAAATCTCTTGACTTATTGTGCAGTGCAATATAAGTTAACTGCATTCCCGGGAGAGGCCGGGTTCAAATTTCAGCACATTGGCACCGCTTAGCGGGCCGGGAAGGGATCCAATGGTCAAGAATTTAGAGGACCTCCAGCAGGTCAGCAAAGACAACGTCGACGTCACCTTGAAAGCCATGGGCGCTCTGTCGAAGGGCACGCAGGCGATCGCGGTCGAGGTTGCGGATTATTCGAAAAAGGCCTTCGAAGACGGCAGCGCAGCCCTTGAGAAGCTGTTCGGCGTCAAGTCGCTCGATAAGGCGATCGAAGTGCAGACCGAGTACGCCAAGACCGCCTACGAAGGTTTCGTCGCGAAGGCGTCCAAGATCGGTGAACTGTATGCCGATCTCGCCAAAGAGACCTACAAGCCGTTCGAATCCATCATCGCGAAGGCGAAATAAGTCGCGTTGCGTGGCGTTGTTTGTTGGTATCTGTAGCGTAGCGTAAAGTTGCGTACGCGTTTGGAATACAAAGCCCGGCTCATTTGGCCGGGCTTTTTGTTTGCGATCAGCTACTGCGCGATGCGCAATTTCGTCAGCTCGGTTCCGATTTTGTCGAACGTAGTGATGATCTGGCCCGCCGAGGTCAGAAGCGAAAACTTGTTCGGATCCGGAAACTTCCTTGCAACGGTATCGGTTGGCGCGGTTCCCGCGCAATTCTTGAGAAGCGTTGATGTCGGGTCGCCGCCCGTGTTGACCTGGATGGTGTAGAGATTGATGTTGGCGGCGTTGATATTCGCGCAAGTCCCATTGCCGCCTGAGTCGCGCATGCGTGCGTCGAC
The DNA here is from genome assembly GCA_049582465.1 of Bradyrhizobium sp. GTDB lineage: Bacteria > Pseudomonadota > Alphaproteobacteria > Rhizobiales > Xanthobacteraceae > Bradyrhizobium. Next base: position 2,680 of record JBAUUA010000422.1, read on the forward strand.
CGCGGTACTGGTATGCGATCCGTCCCCATCCCAGCGATTCTGCGTGTTCAAACCGTCTGACAGCAGAATAATTGCATCGACATACTGATAGGCCGCATCCTTCGCCGGCGCAGTGAATGGTCCACCGCCGACCAGTGATTGCCAGCCCCACACCAGT
>JBAUUA010000423.1:0-3582 GCA_049582465.1 Bradyrhizobium sp.
CTGAGATCAGAAACTCGGATCGCGCGAGAACTGAACCAGAGGGGCATTCCAAACAGCAGGGGCAAGCCGTGGAGCCGCATGACCGTGCATTGGATTCTGCAGAATGAGATTTACATCGGAAATCTCATTTACAATCGGCAATCACGCTTCCATAGTCGTAACCATGCGCTGTGGGCCGCAAGCGCGCTGATCTATCGATCTATCCGGTTAGCGGTTAGATCTCGTCGGACTCTTCGGTCTTCGGCTTCATCATCGCAGCGAGCGCTTGGCGGCGTTTTTCGATGATGCTGGGGGTGTCCTTGTGGATTGCGATCAGCTCTTTGAGGTTCTCGATCCCGTCATCGGTGAACGCCATCACCCCGTCTTCACCGACGCCGACGACCCATAGCTGGCCATCCTCGGTGTCCATTTCTTCGGCGACCTCGAACAGCCATTCCTCGTCTTCACCGAGCATCTCAGCGACATGGCTGAGAGTGAACACGTGGCTGACTTTGTTGACGTGCCCCATCAAGCCGCCTGCGCCGCAAGGCCTTGCTGTTGCGCAGTCTTCCAGTTCCAGGGCAGCAGCTCATCGAGCCTGTGGGCGGGGTGGGTGGCGATGCGAGCGAGTACATCGGCGAGCCAGGCCTGAGGGTCGACGTCGTTCATCTTGGCAGAGACGATGAGGCTATACATGGCGGCGGCTCGGCGCCCACCGCGGTCGGACCCACAGAATAACCACGACTTTCTGCCCAATGCGATGCCGCGCAGCGCTCTTTCGGCGGCATTGTTCGAGAGGCAGACGCGGCCATCGTCGAGGAAGCGTGTGAAGGAGGCCCAGCGCTTGAACATGTAGTTCATGGCCTTGGCCAGATCGTGACCGCGGGAGAGCTTGGCGCACTGCTCGCGCATATAGGCTTCCAGATCGGCGACGAGCGGCGCGCTCTGCGCCTGGCGAACAACCTTTCGTTGGTCGGCGTTTTGGCCATTGATAGAGCGCTCGATCTCGAACAGAGCGTCGATACGGCGCACGATCTCCATGGCGACGGGCGAGATGACGATCTCCTTCTTTCCGGCCGCTTTGCGCCGCGCGTTCTCCTCAAGATCCGCCATGGCGAAGAACGGGCGCCGGGCATGGACCCAACAGGCCGCTTCCCTGATAAGCCCAGGACTTCGCTCGGGCTCGTAGAGCTTGATGTATCCGCCGAAGGCGTCGGCCTGGAGGATCCCGGTGTAGTTGGCCAGATGCGCCTGCGGATGCTCACCACTTCGATCGCGCGAGTAATAAAACATCGCCGCCGGCGGATCTGAGCCGCCGAAGGGGCGGTCGTCCTTCACATAGACCCAGCATCGAGCGACATCGCACTTGCCCAAGGCGAGCACGGGCACGGTGGTGTCGTCGCCATGGAGGCGTTCGGCTGCCATGACGTGGGCTTCCAAGAGCCGCGACAGCGGCTCCAACACCGTGCAGCACGCCCCTACGGCGTCGGCCATGGTCGAGAGGCTGATCGGCACGCCTTCAAGGGCATAGCGCTCGGCCTGACGGTTCAACGGCTGATGCTGGCCGAACTTCTCGTACAGAATCATCGCGAGCAGGCTCGGTCCCGCCCAGCCCCGCGCAATCACATGGAACGGCGCCGGCGCTTGGCTGATTTTCTCGCAATCCCGGCAGGTGAACTTTTCGCGCACCGTCTCGACCACTTTCCACTGGCGCGGCACCGATTCCAGCGTCCGGGTCACGTCTTCGCCGAGCTTGCGCAAGCGATTGCCGCCGCAGCATTCACACGCCGTTGGCGGATCGATCACCACGCGCTGGCGGGGAAGATGATCGGGGAACGTATTGCGTTCGCTGCGCGTGCGCGTAAATCCGCGTACAATTGTCGTCCTGGCGACGGCTCTCTCGGCCGCAAGCTCGTCTTCGGTGGCGTTGGCTTCCAGCTCTTCGAACGTCAGCGCCAACTGGTCGATCAGCCGAGACGAACGCTCTGACCGCTGTCCGTAGATCTGGCGCTCGAGCTTGGCGATCCGCAATTTTTGCTGGGCAATCAGCGCGCTGTCTTCCGATGCCTTCGCATGGGCGACCGCGAGCTCCGCCGCAATATCCAGCGCCTTCGCGCGCTCGGTCGCCAACGCCTCTTTCAGAGCGGCTATGTCGTCGGGAGCCGTGTCCATGCAAACGAGAGAATCATAAATTCAGTGATTTGTGACGCCCTAAAATCCACGTGATCCAATATTTTATTTGGCTCAGCCGGCGCTCTGCGGTCGCCATGTCAGTTGCGGATTTCTCCAGTCGATCCCTTCCAGCATATAAGCCATCTGGGCCGCTGAGACCGATACCGCGCCCGATGACGCCGAGGGCCAGATGAACTTCCCGCGATCCAAGCGCTTGGCATAGAGCGACATGCCCAACCCGTCATGCCATAAAATCTTGACCAGATCGCCGCGGCGACCCCGGAAGATATAGAGATCGCCGGCATGAGGATCGCGCTTCAAGCTCTCCTGAACCGTCAGGGCCAGACTTTGCATGCCGCGGCGCATGTCGGTGTGGCCGGTGGCGATCCAGACCCTGACGCCGCTCGGGATCGGGATCATCGCCGCCTCAGAAGCTCAAGCACCCGCTGCAGTGCCTCGGCGTCAACATCCCGGTCAACGCGAACGCGACAGCCGCCGCTAAGCTCAATCTCGATTATTCCGACTCTCGCGCGCTGCGCAGGAGGCGACGACGGCGGCTGAGGTGTGCACGTCGAGGCCGGAGCCGGCGTAAAGGCGATCTCCACAGGAACAAGCGCCGGCACGGCATCCCCGCTCAGCCGGTCCTCGCGCGCCAACCTGCGCCACGTGAACAATTGGCTCGCAGACAACCCGTTGCGCCGGGCCGTTACTGAGACCAATCGTGGCCCGCCATAGCTCTCGGCAACGATCCGCTGCTTTTCTTCCAATGTCCAACGGCGTCGAGCGCCCGTCGAGATAACTTCCAGTCGGGAGACCTTCGAATTAGGCGTATGGTCAGTCATACGCCTATGTCTTCACCCTCCATCGCACCGCGCAAGGCGGCCCTCGCCGGAGCGATACCGAGAACGCCGTGCAGCTTGATTATATCCGGCGCGTAAGGGGATTCAGCGCAACACCACATAGAACCTGCTTCGTGTTCCGCTAACGGAACACCCCAGCCTCTAAACGTGCTCATGTCAAAATCGGCCCAATGCGCAACAGCTTGCCATTGAGGTGGAAACAGCGCAGCAGCGGTGGACGCGCAGACGCCCGCCGAAATAAAAATCCGCAGCGGTCCCGTGCAGGCGCTTAGCCCGCATATCTCACGGATTTAAGCGCATCGGGGCTCCGAATCAGCGAAAGTTGTTTTGCGAGAACGACTTCTTGGTGATTCGAGGGGAGCCCCGATGCAGACAGAGTGTAGCCCGGATATTTTTGGATTTGACGGCGTCGAAGGCCGCGCTGTGGTCGCGGCGTTTGACGCGGGCGCGATCACGTCGGACGCGGGGGCGCTGCTGCTAGGGGCGACGGATCGGGCGATCCGGATGGTGGATCGGCTGGCATCGTGCTTTGTCGACCGGCGGTCCCAGGCGCAGGTCGAGCATTCGGTTG
>JBAUUA010000424.1:0-2711 GCA_049582465.1 Bradyrhizobium sp.
GTACCGCACGCGCTTGCCGGGCGAGGGATTGGCTCGGCGTTGGCGCGCGGTGTTCTAGTACCCGGAATCACTGGACAGCGAAACACGGTTTGAGGCGTTTCTGGTGGACCTTGCTTTTGGTCCAGACGAATGGTCGAGCGCCCTCGTTATAGCTGACGATGAAGCCGTCGATGTGCGCCTTGAGCTGTTCGACAGTTTGGAAGGATGCACCGGCCAGTGAGTTCCCGCTGAGGATGGAGAACCAGATCTCGATCTGGTTAAGCCACGATGCATGGGTTGGCGTGTAATGAAAATGCACGTTGCGGTGGCGCGCCAACCAGAGGTCGCGCTTCGGCTTGTGGGTCGAGAGATTGTCGAGGATCACGTGGAGTTCCCGCTCCGGGTAGTCGGCGACGACCTTGTTCATGAAGGCGAGGAACTCGACGCGCCGTCGCCTTCGATAGTGACCGCCCGTCACCTTGCCGGTGGCGACGTTGAGCGCTGCAAACAGGGTCGTCGTGCCATGCCGCTTGTAGTCGTGCGACTGGCCGATCATCGCGCGGCCGGAGGGTAGCTTGAGATATCCCTGGGCTCGCTCAAGCGCCTGAATGGACGGCTTCTCATCCACCGACAGAACCACGGCATTGTCCGGCGGGGCCATATACATGCCAACAATCTCCGCCGCCTTGGTCACGAATGCCGGGTCGGCGCTCTCGCACCAGGACTTGCGGCCCGACAAATCGATCTTCTGGGCGCGCAGGAAGCGCCAGATATACTGCTCGTGCACATCGCCGAGCGCACGGCCCAGCAGCGTCGCGGTCCAGTTCGAATACCCCGCCGGCGGCGGTTGATCGAGCATGCCGAGGATGCGCTTCCGCTCCGCCGGGCCATATTTGGCCACCGCTCCCCGATTGCCGGTCTCGTCCAGACCCTTAAGACGCTCACGGGCATAGCGCACCCGCCACTTCGACGCCGTCCCCGTGGTGCAACCCACGATCCGCCCGATCTCGCGTGTCGGCGTGCCGCCGGACGCCAGCAGCACGATCCGAGCGCGCAGCCGCATACGCACCTCGGATTTGCTCGAACGGCTCAGCCCGTCAAGCTCAGCGCGCTCTTCAGTCGTCAGTCTGATCGCAGTCGCACAAGGGATCGATCTCATCCAAACCTTGAGACCCCATGTCCGTGGTCCAAGGCGGCGGCTCGTCTCGCTCATGCCAGGATCGAGGGTTGATCGGGTTGTGCCGGTCAGAGCCTCAGGCATGGGAGACGAGCCGTGGAACAGGATACGACGTACGTGGCATTCGACACGAGCAAAGAGACGCTTGCGGTGGCGATCGCCGAGAGCGGTCGGCGCAAGGAGGTGCGCTTTTTCGGCACCATCGCCAACCGGGCGGAGGCGGTGCGGAAACTGGTGGAGAAGCTGGCGAAGCGGCACCCGCGGCTGGCCTTTTGCTATGAGGCCGGCCCGACAGGCTACGGGCTTTACCGCCAGATCCGCACCATGGGCCATGACTGCGAGGTGGTCGCGCCCTCGATGGTGCCGGTGCGGCCGGGCGGTCACATCAAAACCGACCGTCGCGACGCGACAACGCTCGCCGCGTTGTTTCGCGCCGGCGAGTTGACGGCGATCTGGGTTCCGGACGCGGCGCATGAAGCGATGCGGGACCTGTCGCGGGGGCGGCAAGCCGCGATGGAGGGGTTACGGCGGGCACGCCAGCAGCTCCTGTCTTTCCTGTTGCGGCACGGGCGCATTTATCCGACCCGCAGCCACTGGACGCGCGCCCATCGCCGTTGGCTTGCCGAACAGCGGTTCGATCATGCCGCGCAGCAGATCGTGTTCGAGGAGCTGATCCAAGCCGTGGAGCAGGCGGAAGCGCGCCGTGACCGGCTGGAGCAGCAGATGGTGGCTTTGCTGCCGAGCTGGTCGTTGCGCGACGTTGTCGCGGCGCTCCAGGCCTTGCGCGGCGTCGCCACGCTCTCCGCGATCACGTTGATGGCGGAGATCGGTGACTTCCGGCGCTTTATCAATCCGCGCGAGCTCATGGCCTGGCTCGGCCTGGTGCCACGCGAGCACTCTTCCGGCGCCAGCACGGTGCGCGGCGCGATCACTAAGGCCGGCAACCACCGCGCCCGGCGCGTCCTGGTGGAGGGCGCCTGGACCTACCGACTGCCGGCGCGCATCGGCCTCGACCTCCTCCGACGCAACCGGGCTCTGCCCGAAGCCATCAAGGACGTGGCGTGGAAAGCGCAGGTGCGCCTCTGCGCCCGCTACCGGCGCCTCCTGCGCGCCGGCAAGCCGACCAATGTCGTCACGGTCGCCATTGCGCGCGAACTCGCGGCCTTCGTCTGGGCCATCGCTACCACCGTCATGCCGGCGCTCCTGCCGACAGTCTGACAAACCACCCCGCAACAGCAAAGGAGGCCGATCCCGACAATCATCATGCCGCGCACCGCCGGGCGCGGCGGCCGGTCAGGGCAACCCTCGCTGTGATTCCGCGAGCCCAACCGGCATTCGCGCCATTTGAGACAGAGGAAGGCCCGAGGTGAACCACGGTCCTGCGGTAGCCAACCCGCGCATCAGAGTCTGATCAACCGTCGCCTCTCGCCGCCGCTCCCGGCCGTGCGCAGCCCAATCTCCCTCGCGCTGCCAACAGCGACCGCAGCCGCGTGTCCCCAGCCTTGAAAACGGACATGAGAATCACGACTCGCGCTCCAGGGATAGTGGGTACTAG
>JBAUUA010000425.1:0-1988 GCA_049582465.1 Bradyrhizobium sp.
GGGGAAAAGTGCGAAGCCGCGATGGCCGTTGGAGCGCTCGATCCCGGAGTTCCCTACGAAAGTAGGTGGGCACCATGTGACCAAGTCCACGGACCTGGCCAGGGACAGTTCCCTGAAGGATCGATAAGGCCCCGGGGATATATGGCTCCTGACGCGCGACACAGCTTCGCAAGGCCAATGTAACCACGGTTACCCCAAACCGCCAGCGTTAACGCGGAGCTTGGTCAACCAATCGCAACCCGGCCCCACCCCGTCGCTGCGCTGCTCGCAATGATGTTGTGGACGGCCCCACCTAGACGGCATCAAGTGCCAAAACGTGGTCGCCGGAGCGCCACAAAAGGGAGGCCGTCCATGGAGAGGTTTATCAGAACAGCGATTGATCTGGGCAAGAACTATTTTCAGGTTCACGGACTTGAGAGCGAAGGCGGCCGATCGATTTCGCGTAAGGTAAAGCGTTCGAAGATGCATGAGGTCTATTCGCAGATCGAGCCCTGCCGGGTTGGCATGGAGGCGTGCGGTTCGGCGCATTATTGGGCCCGCCAACTGACCGCGATGGGGCACGAGGTGGTTCTGATACCGCCAGCTTACATCAAACCCTACGTCAAGCGGGGCAAGAATGACGTGGTCGATGCGGCGGCGATCTGCGAGGCGATGTCGCGACCGGATATGCGCTTCGTACCGATCAAGAGTGCCGACCAGCAAGCCGTTCTGATGCTGCACAAGACCCGCGAGCTGCTGGTCAAGCAACGCACGATGGCTGTCAACGCCCTGCGCGGCCACCTTGCCGAGTTCGGTATTGTCGCTGCCAAGGGTATAGGCCGCGTCGATGAACTGCTTGCGCTGGCGAAGGCGGATGCCGCACTTCCCCATATTGCCGGGGCGGCGGTGGCCTGCATGGCTGGACATCTGGAAGGGCTCGACCTGTCGATCGAGACCGTGGACGAGGAGATCGCCAAGGCGCACAGACAAAATCCGATCAGCCGCTTGCTCGATGAGATTCCCGGCATTGGGACGCTGATCGCGTCGGCGACCGCGGCCAGCGTTCCCGATCCGGGCGTGTTCAAGTCTGGACGCGACTTCGCGGCATGGCTTGGTCTGACGCCCAGGCAAAATTCGAGCGGTGGCAAGGAGAAGCTCGGCGCTATCACCAAACAGGGCAACCGCTATATCCGCAAAATGCTCGTCACGGGCGCGACTTCGGTGCTGCGTGTCGCAGGCAAGCGCAAAGGTGCTCTCGCCGACTGGATCAACGCGCTGCGAGCCAGGAAGCCTGAGCGGCTGGTAGCCGTGGCTCTGGCCAACAAGCTGGCAAGGATCTGCTGGGCGATCATGACCACAGGCGAGGGATTCCGCACCGATACGTATGTCAAAGCTTGAGCTCTTCTCGCCGTCTCAAGCAGCATTCGAGAGCAGTTTGCCGGCTCAAGTTTGGTAAGCACGAAAGACGTGATGAACGATACGGTCACCACCGAAAACCATGGACACCCCGACAACGTCACGAGCCGCAAAGCTCGCCGCAATGATAGGGACCAAGGCAATCGGATTTCATCAGGGCCAGCGGTCATAAAACCCGCACCAACAGGCCGGACATATGACCGAAGCAGACCAAATCGTTCGATACGTCAAAAAGTGCTTGCCAATAGGGGCCGTCCACATATGACGCTGGAGCGAATGTCTGCAAACTGATAAGCGACCCTGAGCCGCCAATCGCAGAAAGCTTCATGAGCATCTTCTCCAAAATCTCTCCCGCCGCCGACGAGCGTTCCGCGCGGCTTGCCGGCATCGGGCTGATGCTGCTGTCGATCTTCATGTTCTCGTTCGGCGACGCTCTGGGCAAGTTCATCGTCGCGACCTATTCGGTCGGGCAATTATTGTGGCTGCGCGCCTGCGCGGCGCTGATCGTGCTGCTGCCGATGATCTGGCGGCATCGCGCCGCGTTCGTCCGGCTCGAGCGGCCGTGGCTGCAATTGCTCCGGGTGGTACTCTCC
>JBAUUA010000426.1:0-2408 GCA_049582465.1 Bradyrhizobium sp.
ACACGGCGCCGCTTCGATGGCCGCGTTGGCGCGATTGGCGGTTCGATGCGTGGTACAGTTGGGTGGGCTCGAACCACCGACCTCCTGTTCCACAGACAGGCGCTCTAACCAACTGAGCTACAACTGCATCCTTCGCCGGCCCCGAAAAAAGGCGGCCGAACGGGGCGGAAACTAGGTGCAACGCCCGTCTTTGGCAAGGCCGATGGGGCCATCTATCGCGCGATCCGCAGCCGCCGGAAGAGGGCAAAAAACAGGAGGCCCGGGCGGTTGGCCCGGGCCTCCTGGCATAGGAATGATCGATCAGGCAGCCGGCTTGAACAGCTTCGACGCGTTGGTCTTGATCGGCTCGACGGTCTCGGTTGCGACCTTCTGGGCCAGCTCGGCGAGTTCCTTGGCCTGGGCAGAGATGGTCTCAAACTGCTTCTTGGTGTGGGAGCTCCACAGCTCGACCGCCTCCGAAGGCGATTTGACGCCGAGCAGCTCCTGCGCGAAGTCCAGCGTCGCGGTGCTGTTGGCCTTCATGATTTCCATCAGCTTGGCGGAATATTCGCTGGCGCCCTTGCTGGCGCAGGAGAACACCGCCTCGATGGTACCGTTGTTGCTCTCGGCGACATCCTTGAACTTCGCGTAGCTATCGCGGGCCTGCGAAACGCCCTTTTCAGCGAACGCACGCATTTGCTCGGGGACCTCGAAGGGGATGACGGAAGAGGAGAAAGGATCGGAACTTGCCATGGCATGATTCCTTCAAAACAGGGGTGAAATGATGTGACCCCTTGCGCGCCCGACGGCCTAAGATGCCGGGAACGTCGACTTGGATCACGCTGTGGGAGTGCCCTGCGTCGGGCACCCGACACCTGTGCGCCTACATAATGTCAATTTTGTGCAATGCAATACAACGAGACGCAATTTAAGGTGCAACACCGCATGGCAGACCCGGAGGGGATGCAGCGGTCCCTCTCCGGATACCTCGGCCGCAAAACACCCCGGCCTGGGGGCTCTCTATCTCAAGTTTTGGGCTTGGCGGCTTCCATGGCCGCCCGGCTGACGATCTGGCCCATTTCGCTCGCCTGCTCCGCCAGCGAGCGCATCTGGGTCTGCACATATTCGCTGTGCAGCTTCATGATTTCGGCCAGGTCCTTGGCGTGCAGCAGCGATTGCGCATAGTCCAGCGAAGCCTGCACATTCTTTTCGGCATAGGAGATTGCCTTGGCGCCGACGTCCTTGGCGCCGGCGCGCACCGTCGCCCCCCGCTCCTCGATCGTTCCGGCGGTAGCCTGCGCGGTGGCGACGAACTTCTCGAAGGCCTTGCGGGCCTGCTCAAAGCTCGCCTCCGCTACCGATCGCATTTCCTTCGGAATTTCGAAACGGTTATGCTCTTCTTCGCTCATGGTCGCACTCCTGTTGCGCAATCGCGAGGGCCATCCACGGCTCCCGCTTTCCCGTTCGCCCAATTCGAACTATCGACAAGAGACTTCGCCGGTGTGACGCGGCGGCTGAAGGTTCCCCATCGTGAACCTTTGATCGCCGTTTGCAACAACCCCAACGCCGCAGGCGCCAATAGGGTTCAGCCGGATTAAGGTTATCGCGGCTGGGGTGTGAACCGGGGCCGCCAGGCCGTGGACCTGCCGTCGCCCGCGGGCGATACTGTTACTCTACCAGGGCTGTCATCGTTTGACCGCCGGTACCTGAAGCCTTCACCGGGCAAGCGCCTCGCCAGTCGGATCATATCGTTGCGATGAATAGTGCGGAATTCCAGTTGCGAGGCGTCGGCGATCCGCGACTGGCGGTCCATGCGACAAGCGCCCTCCCCGCCTGGCTCTGGTCGGTCGACGGCACGCGGATTCTCTGGGCCAATCCGGTCGGCGCCAAACTGTTCGGCGCGGCCAATGGCGCAGCCCTCGCCCAAAAACCCTTCGGTCCGGCGGACGCACGCCGGCGCCAGGTGGCACAGCTCGCGGGAAGATTGCCGCCGAGCGGCGCAATCCGGATGGAGCGGCTGCGCGGCTTCGGCTCGGCGCTGGGCATGCTCGTCACCTGCGGCTGCGCCCGGCTTGAATTTGCCGATGGCAGCCACGGCATCCTGATTGCCGTCGCCCAACCTGTCGGCCGCGCCATGCCGCTGGTCGAGCGGCTGCAGCTTCTGGTCCAGGGCATCGAGCCGCCGATTGCCGCCTTCGCCCGCGACGGCATGGTGGTCGGCGTCAGCGATGCGGCGCGTCCGCTGCTCGGCTTCCGCGATCTCTGCGAGGCCGGCCTCGACGACGTGCGCGACAACGCGCTCAGCCAGGGCCGCGCCGAAGCGGCTGTCGGCTTCGGCCACATGGTGCTGCAGCGCGTCGGCACCGGCGCCGATGTCGGCCTGGTCGGGCTGATCGCGCCGGGTGCGACGGCGGCCGCGGATCCCGGAC
>JBAUUA010000427.1:0-1563 GCA_049582465.1 Bradyrhizobium sp.
GCGATGAAGAAGCTCGCCGGCGACAAGGCGAAACTGATCGATCTCGGCGGCCGCACCGTGATTCCCGGACTGACCGACGGCCATATTCACGGCATCCGCGCCGCGCTGACCTTCGGCACAGAGGTCAACTGGATCGGCGTGCCGAGCCTGAAGGAAGCGCTGGGGAAGATCCGCCAGGCCGGCAAGGCCCAAAAGCCCGGCTCCTGGATCGTAGTGGCCGGCGGCTGGACCGAGGAACAATTCGCCGAGAAGCGCCGCCCGACGGTGCGCGAGGTGACCGAGGCCGCGCCCGATAATCCCGTCTACATCCAGCATCTCTACGACTGGCTCTTGCTGACGCCCAAGGCGATGGAGGCGCTGAACATCCGCGAGGATGCCGACGTCACCCCGGGCGGCAAGCTCGAACGCGACGCCGACAATCGTCCGACTGGCGTCGTGACCGGCAACGGCAACACGCTCGGCAAGATCTTCGATCATTTGCCAAAGCCGACCATGGCGCAGCAGGTTGACGGCTCCAGGAAATTCTTCCGCGAAATGAACAGCCTCGGCATCACCGGCATCGTCGATGGCGGCGGGGTCAGCATGTATCCCGCCAATTACCAGGCGGTGTTCAGGCTGTGGCACGACAGGCAGTTGACGGTGCGCGTCGCCTATCATCTCTGCGCGCCGAAGCCGGGCAGCGAGCTTGCCGACCTCCAGAACCTGACGCAGCTGCTGCCGCAAGGGTTCGGCGACCCGATGCTGCACTTCAACGGCCCCGGTGAAATCCTGATCTGGGCCGACTGGACCGACGGCGACATCACCCCCGACGGCAAGGCGAAGCTCGCGGAATTGCTGCGCTGGGCCGCCTCGAAGGGATACACCATCCAGCTGCACTGGAATCCGGACCGCACCGTCCATGACTTGTTCGACGTCGTCGAAGAGATAGCCAAGGATTACCCGGTGCGCGATCTCCGATGGACCGTGCTGCATCTCTACAACGCCTCCGAGGACAATCTGAAGCGGATGAAGGCGCTGGGCCTGATCTGGGGCGTGCAGGACGGACCCTATTTCGGCGGCGAACGGCTGCAGCACGACGTCGGCGTCGAGAAAGCCCGCGCACTGCCGCCGATCGCGACCGCCCTGCGGCTGGGACTAACCGTTGCCGGCGGCACCGATGCCCATCGGGTGTCGTCCTACAATCCGTTCGTCGCGCTGCAATGGTATCTCGACGGCACCACGATCGGCGGGGTCAAGACTCGCGGCGACGCGGAAGCCCCCAGCCGCCGTCAGGCGCTGGAGATGTACACCCGCAATTCCGCGTTCATGGCCAATGACGACGACAAACGCGGCACGCTGGAGCCCGGCAAATTCGCCGATCTGGCCGTGCTGTCGTCCGATTATTTGACGGCGCCGGTCAGCGAGATCGGAAAAATCCGTTCGCTGCTGACGATAGTCGGCGGCAAGGTGGTGTATGCGGCCGGGCCGTTCGGGAGCCTGGCATCCGAAGTTAGCCGTTAGCTCCGTCGTCGCGAGCGCAAGCGAAGCAATCCATGGGGCCGCGCGGGCAAGAACTGGATTGCT
>JBAUUA010000428.1:0-2728 GCA_049582465.1 Bradyrhizobium sp.
TGTAGGCGCTGGCGTCGCCGGAATTGAGCACCTCCTCGAGGTGCCGCAGCCGCTTGATCGAACCGGAGATCGTCTTCCAGTTGGTCAGCGTGCCGCCGAGCCAGCGCGAATTGACGAAATACTGCGCCGAGCGCTTGGCGGCTTCGGCCACGCCGTCCTGCGCCTGGCGCTTGGTGCCGACGAACAGGATACGGCCGCCCTTGGCGACGGTATCGCTGACAGCCTGCAGCGCGCGGTGGAACAGCGGCACGGTCTGGGCGAGATCGATGATGTGGATGTTGTTGCGCGCACCGAAGATGAAATCCGCCATTTTCGGATTCCAGCGGTGCGACTGGTGGCCAAAGTGCACGCCAGCCTCAAGCAGCTGACGCATAGAAAAATCGGGTAGCGACATAGTTTAAGTTCTCCGGTTGGTTCCTCCGGACACGTGTGAGCAGACGAGCCTTATGGCCCGGCTGCCACCGGACGGCCTTTTGAGCCATGTTTCCGTGTGAGATGGGCCGCTATATAGCGGTATTTCCCGAGGAAGCAAGGAAATTGGGCCGGTTCTGGCCGGTTTCGGCGAAATCGCCCCACCGGCCAGCCTGGAGGCGGTTTACGCCCGATTTCGGGCCCCGGACCCCCGACAGGGCTTGTGTCGCGGGACCCCCCGCGCGTCCATCCGGCGGCACGATCCGGCCGTCTCGGCCCCCCGGTTGGTCAGGCCACCATGTCCACTTTGCCGTCGTGCAGCCGGTAGATGCCGCCGACCACCTTCAGCTTGCGCTGTTCGACCGCCGCACTGAGGATCGGTGTTGCGGAGGCGAGTTTGGCGACGTTGTCGATCACGTTCTGCCGGATCGCCTTGCCGAGCGTGTCGCCGCCCTGCTGCGATACCGCCTTGACCGAAGGCGCGATGGCTTCGACGAGCGAGGGCATGTGTCCCGGCAGCGGCTTGTCGTCCTTGAGGGACTTGATGGTCGCGTCGACCGCGCCGCAGGCATCGTGGCCCAGCACCAGAAGCAACGGCACGCCCAGCACCGCGACGGCGTACTCCATGCTCGCGATGGTATCACCGTTGGCGAAGTTGCCGGCGACCCGGCATACGAAGAGATCCCCCCGGCCGCTATCGAAGGCGTATTCGGGGGCGATGCGCGAATCGGCGCAGCTCAGGATCGCGGCATAGGGGTTCTGGCCTCCGGCCAACGCCTCCCGCTCGTGCTTGAAATCATGCCGAAGCGACACGCCTTCGACGTAGCGCGCATTTCCTTTCATAAGGCGCTCAAGCGCGGCATCGGGCGACAACACGTTCTGCGGCTTTGGCGGCGCTTTGCTTTCCTTCTTTTTTTCCTTGGCGCCGGCCGCGCTTGCGAAAAGCAATGTCGCGGCCGCGCCCAGGAACAGGCCGCGGCGCGACGGCTGGAAAGAGTTCTGACGGCACGTCATACACATCGGAAGCCTCCTTTGCGTCGTTACAGTGTTTGCACGTCCACAACCCCCGACACGGCCTTGATCGCGCCGGCGATCTGCGGCGAGACCTTGAAGCGGCCCGGCAACTTCATTTCGACCTCGGTTTCGAGATCGAGCATCATCACCAGCGACACGTCGCCATCGGCGCCGCCTGTGGGTGCTGGAGAAGGTTTTGCCGGAACGCCGCGGGGCGGGGCGCCCTGCGCCGGCTCGGGCATCTGCAGCCGCTTGGCGATCGATTCCAGCGGCCTGGTGTCGCGGACGAAAATCCGAAGACCCTTTTGAGTCTTGGCGGCGGCGGCGTCGAGCGGTTCGGCGTGCAGCACGCGGGCGCGGACGTCCTCGCCCTGCAGTTCGGCGCCAAGTTGCAGCAGCACCGCGGCCCCTGGTTCTAGCACGTCACGATATTGCGCGAGCCCTTCGGAAAACAGCACGGCCTCGAAGTGGCCGGTCGGGTCGGACAGGCCCATAATGCCCATCTTGTTGCCGGTCTTGGTGCGCCGCTCCATCCGCGACACCACGGTGGCGGCAACCTTGCCGGCGGTGGCGCCGGTCTTGACCGCGCGGGAGAATTCCGCCCAGGACTGCACGCGCAGGCGCTTGAGCACCGTGGCGTAGTCGTCGAGCGGATGACCGGACAGGAAGAAGCCGATGGCGTCGTATTCGCGGCGCAGCCGCTCCGCCGGCAGCCATGGCTCGATCTGCGGCAGCATGATGGTGGGTGCGTCAACAGCGCCGCCGAACATGTCGTTCTGCCCGATGGTCGCCGCCTCGTGGTTGCGCTGGCAGGCCGCCAGGATCGCCTCTGCGCCGGCGAACACCCGCGCGCGGTTGGAGTCCAGACAGTCGAAGGCACCGGCCGCGGCCAGGCTCTCGATGACGCGCTTGTTGATCGCGCGCGGATTGACGCGCGCGGCGAAGTCGGCGAGCGAGGTGAAGGCGCCGTCCTTGCGCGCCTCGACGATCAGTTCGACCGCCTGCTGGCCGACGCCCTTCAGCGCGGCAAGCGCGTAATAGATGGTGCCGTCGGCAACCTCGAAGGTGGGACCGGAGCGATTGACCGAGGGCGCCTCGACCTTGATGCCGAGCCGTTGCGCCTCGGCACGGAATTCTGAGAGCTTGTCGGTATTGTTGAGGTCGAGCGTCATCGACGCCGCGATGAACTCGACCGGGTAATGCGCCTTCATGTAGGCGGTGTGATACGACACCAGCGCGTAGGCGGCCGCGTGGCTCTTGTTGAAGCCGTAGTCGGCGAATTTCGCCAGGAGCTCGAAGATGG
>JBAUUA010000429.1:0-1613 GCA_049582465.1 Bradyrhizobium sp.
ACAACAATCCGTTCTTCAGGTCGGCGCCCAAGACCTCCATGCCGTCCGCCAGCACGAAGGTGCGCTGGAATTGGCGCGCGGCGATGCCGCGGTGGAGATACTGCCGACTCTTATCGTCCTGCTGCCGTCCGCGGATCACCAGCTGGCTTTCCTCGATGCAAACGTCGAGTTGGTCGCGGGTGAAGCCGGCGACGGCGAGCGTGATACGCAGCCGCTCCGGGTTTTGCCCATCGCGCGCCAGCCGCTCGATGTTGTAGGGCGGGTAGCCATCGGCCCCCTTGGCGACGCGGTCGAGCACGCGCTCGATCTCGTCGAAGCCCAGCAGGAACGGGCTGGATAGTGACGGTACTCGTGACATGGTCTCAAAGCCCTCGCATGAAGCGACTTTGACGGGGCCCCTTGCGGGCGCCCCAACCGGCCAGCGACTGCCGTCCGATCGCTCGTAATATGGGCAGCCTGCGTTAAAGGTTCAAGAACAAGGGAATTCCGCGTTTTTACCGGCTAATATCCGGCCTCTGTCCCCGGGGAGTACCATGCCAGATCAGCCCATTTTACCGCCCCTCACGGTGGGCGCCATCCGGGCCACCGCAGTCGAGGTGCCCCCCAATTTCATCCTCGGCACCAGCCGCGGCGCATTCCGCCGGGTACCGTTGCTGCTGATCGACGTCACGACCAAGGAGGGGATCACCGGCCGCTCCTACCTATTCTGCTATCTGCGCGCGGCGGCCGGCGCGATCGTCAATCTGATCGACGACGTCGAGGAGACGATCGAGGGCGACCGGCTCGATCCGCCGGCGCTATGGGCCAAGCTCGCCGGCCGTTATGCCTTAATCGGGGTGCAGGGCATCGTGCGCATGGCGATGGCCGGCTTCGACATCGCCTGCTGGGACGCGCTGGCGCTTGCCGCCAAGCAACCGCTTGCGCGCTTTCTCGGCGCCGAGCCCAAGCCGATCCCGGCATATAACAGTTGCGGCCTCGGTCTGATGGACGATCTCGGCGCGCTCGCCGCGGAAGCGGAGAAGCTGCTCGCCGTTGGTAATTTCCGCGCCGTTAAGCTGCGCCTCGGCTATCCGACGCTTGAGCGCGATATCGCCGCCGTGCACGCGGTGCGCAAGCGCATCGGCAACAATGTGCATCTGATGATCGACTACAATCAGGTGCTCGGCGTGGATGAGGCGCTGACGCGCGGCCGCGCGCTCGATGCAGAGAATATTTACTGGCTGGAAGAGCCGATCCGCCACGACGACTACGCCGGCGCCGCCCGGCTCGCGCGCGAGCTTAAAGTTCCGATCCAGATCGGCGAAAATTTCTCGCTGCCGGCCGGTATGAACGCCGCGCTCGAGCAGGCGAAGCCCGATTACGTGATGCCCGATCTCGAGCGCATCGGCGGCGTCACCGGCTGGCGGCAGGCGGCGGAGCTGGCTGTGGCTCACCGCATCAAAATGTCGTCGCATTTGTTCCCGGAGGTGAGCGCGCATCTGCTCGCCGCCACGCCGACCGGGCATTACCTCGAATATGTCGACTGGGCGAATGTGCTGGTGCAGGAGCCGCTTGCGATCGTCAACGGCCAGGCCATCGTGCCGGAGCGTCCCGGTAACGGCATGGTATGGAAC
>JBAUUA010000430.1:0-10331 GCA_049582465.1 Bradyrhizobium sp.
CGGGACCGAATTCCGGCTGGTTGAACAAGGTCTGGATGGCGCTGACCGGCGCCCCGCATGGTATCTTCAATATCTATTCGATGACCGGCCTGATCCTGGTCATCGCCGTGACCTCGTTTCCCTACACGTTTGTCTTCACGAGTTCGGCGCTCGACCTGGTGTCATCCGAAATGGAGGACGCGGCCAACATCCTCGGCGCCCGCACGCTGCGGACCACGCTGCGCATCACGCTGCCGCTGGTGACACCGGCGATCATCGGCGGCATCATCATCTCTTTTCTCGAAGCCATCGCGCTGTTCGGCGCGCCGGCGCTGATCGCGCTGCCCGCGCGTTTCAACGTGGTGTCGACGCAGCTCTGGCAGTTCTTCGAATATCCGGTTCGCGTGGAAGAAGCTGCCGCCTATTCGATGCCGCTGCTCGCCATCACCGTGCTGATGTTCTGGCTGCAACGCCGGATCCTGGGCCGCCGCGGCTATACCTCCGTCACCGGCAAGGGCGGCGAACGGCGGATGATCGCGCTGGGGCCGTGGCGCTGGGTCATGCTCGGCTATGCGCTCATGGTCTGCGCGCTGTCGGTGTTCCTGCCGATGCTGGTGCTGCTGCAGGCCGCCTTCGCAAAAGCCTGGGGCCGCGGCTTCAGCCTCGACAACCTGACCCTGCACAATTTCTACTATCTGCTGGTCGAGCAGACCCAGGCCAAGATGACCATCTTCAATACCTTCGCCTATTCAGCCGTGGCCGCGTTCGCCGCGATCAGCCTGACCCTGGCGATTGCCTATGTGGTCAATCGAAAGCTGGTGCCGTTCAGCAATTTGCTGGCGTTCCTGTGCATGGCGCCGTTCGTGGTCCCCGGCATCGTGCTGGCGATCGGCTTCTATGCCGCCTACGCCCCGCCGCCGCTGGCGCTTTACGGCACCGCGACGATCCTGATCCTGGGCTTCACCACCCGTTTCCTGCCAATCGCCTATACCTCCAGCGCGGCGGGCCTGCGCAGCATCAACCCCGAAATGGAAGAGGCGGTACGGATCCTCGGCGGCAGCCGTCTTCTCGCCATTCGCAAGGTGCTGATCCCACTCCTGAAGAAAAGCCTCGCCGGCGCCTGGATCCTGGTCTTCATTCCGGCGACGCGCGAATTATCCTCGGCGATCTTCCTGGTCGGGCCGAACACGCGGGTGATCTCGGTGATGCTGTTCGACCTGTCGGAGGAAGGCAATTTCGAGGTGCTGGCGGCGCTCGGCGTCATCCTGCTGGTCGTGACGGTGGCGATCGCCGCCATCGGCTCCAAGATCATCGGACGCGACTTCATGCTGCGGAGGAATAGTTGAGCAGGCTCAGACTGACCGGCGTCAGCAAGCGCTACGGCAATTTTCTCGCGGTCGACGACATCGACCTCGAGCTGCAATCCGGCGAATTCGTCTCGCTGCTGGGGCCTTCCGGCTGCGGCAAAACCACCACCTTGCGGATGATCGCCGGCTTCGTCGATCCCTCGCTCGGCACCATCGAGATGGACGGCCAGATTCTCTCCTCGCCCGCGGGCTCCGTGCCGCCGGACCGGCGCCAGATGTCGATGATCTTCCAGAGCTACGCGATCTGGCCGAACATGACGGTCGAACAGAACGTCGCCTTTGGCCTCGAACTGCGCAAGATCGCCAAGGCCGAAGTCAGGCGCCGGGTCGGCGAGATGCTGGAAGTCGTCCACATGAACCATCTGGCCGACCGCTATCCCGCCGAGCTCTCAGGCGGCCAGCAGCAACGGGTGGCGCTGGCCCGTGCGATCGTGATTCGACCCTCGGTGCTGTTGCTCGACGAACCCCTTTCCAACCTGGACGCGACCCTGCGCGAGGAGATGCGGTTCGAAATCCGGCGCCTGCATGACGAATTCCACGTCACTACCGTCTATGTCACCCACGATCAGGCCGAAGCGATGGTGACGTCGGATCGCATCGCCGTCATGAACCACGGCCGGATCGAGCAGGTCGACAATCCCCGCGCGCTCTATGACAAGCCAAAGACGCGTTTCGTGGCGGGCTTCATCGGGCGCACCAATTTCATCGAGGGCTTGAGCGACGGCCACGAGATTGCGTTCGACGGCTTTGCGCTGCCGCGCGCAGCGTTCGAACGGGACGTTCCCTCGGGCGGCAAGGCGGTGTTTTCGGTGCGGCCGCACAGCATGCGGCTTTCGGATACGCCGCCGGCCGACGGCTCCGCCTCGGTCGGCGTCGTCGTGGTGGAGCGGGCGTTCCTGGGCGAACACTGGGACTATGTGGTGCGGCCGCGCGAAGGCGCGGTGCCGCTGCGGGTCATGGCTTCGCCGATGGACGATATTCCGGTCGGCGCCAGCGCCTGGCTCAAGTTCGAACCGCGTCAGATGGCGCTGATCGCGTGATCCCGCCCAATTCCCCATAAAATCAACAGGAGCAAATCCGATGTCCTTTACTCCCGCCTCGCAGGCGCTCGCCCGCTTCAAGGTGCTCGATCTGACGCGCGTGCGTGCAGGTCCGACCGCCGCGCGGCAGCTGGCCGACTGGGGCGCCGACGTCATCAAGATCGAACTCCCAAAGGGGCTCGACGAGAGCGACATGGGCGGGCCGCGGCACGGGCCCGATTTTCAGAACCTGCATCGCAACAAGCGCAGCCTCACGCTCAACCTGAAGGAGCCGGACGGCGTCGCCATCTTCAAGAAGATGGTGGAGAGCGCCGATGTCGTGATCGAGAACTACCGGCCGGACGTGAAATTCCGGCTCGGAATCGATTACGAGACCCTTCGCGCGATCAACAAGCGCATCGTCTACGGCTCGATTTCCGGCTTCGGCGAGGACGGCCCCTATCGCGAGCGGCCGGGCTTCGACCAGATCGCGCAGGGCATGGGCGGGCTGATGTCGATCACGGGCTTGCCGGGCCAGGGCCCGGTGCGCGTCGGCATCCCCGTCGCCGATCTCGGCGCCGGGATCTTCTGCGCGATGGGAATCCTGGTCGCGCTGCTGGAGCGCGAGGTTTCCGGCGAGGGACAGTGGGTGCAGTCGTCGCTGCTCGGCGCGCAGATATCGCTGTTGGATTTCCAGGCGGCGCGCTGGCTCATCGCGAAGGACGTGCCCGGTCAGGCCGGCAACGATCATCCGACCAGCATCCCGACCGGCGTGTTTCCCACCAGCGACGGCCACATCAATATCGCCGCCGCGGGCAAACACATCTACACGCGTTTCTGCCAGACGCTCGGGCTCGATCATCTTCTCACCGATCCGCGCTTCGCCGAGGATTCGGCGCGCTCGAAGAACCGGGCGGCCATCAACCAGATCATCTCTGAAGTCACAAAGAAGCAGTCGAGCAGCGAGCTGATCGCCAAATTGAATAAGGCCGGCGTCCCCTGCGGACCGATCAACCGGATGGACGAGGTGTTTGCCGACCCGCAGGTCCAGCATCTCGGCATGGCGGCGCCGGTGCACCATGGCGCGCTGGGCGATATCGCGGTCGTCAACCAGCCCGTCAAACTCAAGCGTACACCAAGCCAAATTGCGCGCGCGACGCCGGAAAAGGGCGAACACACCGACGAGATCCTGAGGGCATACGGCTATAATGACAAGTCGATTGCCGAATTCCGCGCCCGCAAGATCGTCTGAACCAAGATCGTCATTGCGAGCGAAGCGAAGCAATCCAGCTTTGGCGCATTTGGAAAGGAAGCTGGATTGCTTCGTCGCTTTCGCTCCTCGCAATGACGACAAGAAGAATCAGGAGAATTCCATGAAAACCTCGACCGAGCGGATGATCGCCAAAAAGGACGGGCCGATAGGCTGGATGCAATTCAACAATCCGGCGCGCCACAACGCCGTGTCGGTCGACATGTGGAAGGCGGTGCCGGAGATCATGGCCGAATTCGCTAGTGACGATCAGATCCGTGTGGTGGTCTTGAGCGGCGCCGGCGGCAAGGCATTCATTTCCGGCGCCGATATTTCCGAGTTCGGGGAGAAGCGCTCGTCTCCCGAAACCGTGCTGGAATATAACCGGATCGCCGGGCGGGCCAACGCCGCCATCATCGAGTTCGGCAAGCCAACGATCGCGATGATCCAGGGCTATTGCATCGGTGGCGGCCTCGGCGTGGCGCTATGCTGCGATCTCCGGCTGGCCGCGGAGGGTTCCCGTTTCGCGGTGCCCGCCGCCAAGCTAGGACTCGGTTATGCCTATGACGGCATCAAGCGGCTGACCGATGTCGTCGGCCCTTCGTTTGCGAAGGAGATCTTCTACACGGCGCGGCAGTTCGATTCGACCGAAGCCCTGCAGATGGGGCTGGTCAATCGCGTGGTGCCGGCCGCGAACATCGAGGCCTATGTGCGCGACTATGCCGGAACGATCGGCGGCAACGCCCCTCTGACCATCAATGCGGTCAAGCTTTGCGTCAATGAGGCCACCAAGGACCCCGAGAAGCGCGATCTCGCCGCGACGCAGGCCGCCGTCGACGCCTGCTTTGCGTCGGCGGACTATATCGAAGGCCGCACCGCGTTCATGGAGAAGCGGAAGCCGGCTTTTCGGGCGCGTTGAGGCTTGACCGAGACAGCGTCGCCGGCCGCAGAGAGGCCGCCGCCCGCCGATCCCTCATTTTCCGGTGAAGCGGGCCGGGCGCTTCTCGACGAAAGCGGCGGCACCTTCGCGCAGATCCACGGTGCGGAAGGCGCGCGACTGTGACGAGACTTCGTCATCCAGCGTCGATGCCAGCGATGCATTCCATGCTGCGTCGATCTGGTTCTTGATCAGGCCGATGCTGACCGGTGGCCCGGCAGCGAGCGTCTGCGCGATTCCCAGCGCCTCGCTCAGGAGATCCGCATCTTCCACCATTTTCCAGATCAGACCCCACTGCTCTGCCTTTTCCGCGTGCAGCGGCTGACCGGTAAGCGCCAGCGCGCGGGCGCGCGCGACGCCGATCGACCGCTGCAGGAACAGCGACGTTCCCCCGTCGAGGGCAGCCCCGAGCCGGACAAAGCTCAGTATGAAGCGTGCCGAGCGCGCCGCGATCACGATGTCGCCGGCCAGCGCAATGCCGACGCCGGCGCCGGCGGCCGGACCATTGACGGCGACGATGATCGGCGTGGGCGAGCCGCGCATCTTCTCGATCACCGGATTGATGCTCGTGCGCATGTGGTCGCCGATCTGCTCGCCGGCCTCGAACGTGTTGCCGCCGCCCAATTGCGCCCCGGCGCAGAATCCCTTGCCCGCCCCGGTCAGCAGGATCGCCCGCACTGCGGAGTCAGCGATTGCCACATCGAGCGCCCGGCCCAGCTCGCTCAAGAGGCTGCCGGCGAGCGCGTTATATTGCGCGGGATTGTTGAGGGTCAGGATCGTGACAGACCCGCGCCGCTCGGTGAGAACCATCGACATCTATCATCGCTCCCAATCGTTGGCCGGCTGCGGCCGGCATTTCGGGGTGAGGCGCCCGCTACAGGGATCGCGCGATCAGGAGTTTCATGATCTCGTTGGTGCCGCCGTAGATCTTCTGGATGCGCGAGTCCACGAACATCCGCGATATCGGATATTCCTGCATGTAGCCGTAGCCGCCGTGCAATTGCAGGCATTCGTCAGCGGTCTCGTTTTGCTTCTGCGAACACCACCACTTCGCCATCGATGCGGTAACGGTGTCGAGTTCGCCCGCGACAAGACGTTCCACGCACCAGTCGACGAAGACGCGCGCGATCACGGCTTCCGTCTTGCGCTCGGCGAGCTTGAAACCGGTATTCTGGAACTCGATGATCGGCTGGCCGAAAGCCTTGCGCTCTTTCGTGTAGTCGGTCGTGAGCCTGATCGCGCGCTCCATCGAAGCCACGGCGCCGATGGCGAGCGCGAGGCGCTCCTGCGGCAATTGCTGCATCAACTGGACGAAGCCGTTGCCCTCCTCGCTGCCCAGCAGATTTTCGGGGGGCGCCACCGCATTGTCGAAAAACAATTCGGAGGTGTCGGAAGCGTGCAACCCGATCTTGTCGAGGTTACGCCCGCGCCGGAAGCCTTCGTTGCCCTCCGTCTCCAGGACGATCAGCGAGAGACCTTTGGCGCCCGGCCCGCCGGTGCGGGCGACGACGATGATCAGGTCGGCGGCCTGGCCATTGGTAATGAACGTCTTCTGGCCGTTGATCACGTAGTTGTTGCCCTGCTTTCGCGCGGTCGTCCGCACGCCCTGCAGGTCGGACCCCGTTCCGGGTTCGGTCATGGCGATGGCGCCGATGAACTCGCCCATCGCCATTTTCGGCAGCCAGCGGCGTTTCTGTTCCTCGGAACCGTAATTCAGGATGTAATGCGCCACGATGGCGCTATGCACCGACACCCCGGTCGTGACATCAGACACGACACTTTCGAGATCCTCGAGGACGGCGGCGTCGTAGGCAAAGGTTGCACCCAGCCCGCCATAGGCTTCGGGGATACTCGGCAGCAGCGCGCCCATGTCGCCGAGCGCCCGCCAGGCCGAGCGATCGACCATCTTTTGATCGCGCCATTTCTCGGCATGCGGGGCGAGATCCTTGGCGAGGAATTTGCGGAACTGGTCGCGAAAGGCGTCTAGTTCCTCGGTCATCCAGGATGAGCGGTAATTCATGGCGTTTTCGCCCCATTATATAAAGTGTGGTTGCTGGTATGCGCCGGCTGGCGGACCAGCCGGCGCCGGGACCGCCTCAAATCAGCAGGCCGCCGCCCGCGACGATCACCTGACCACTGATGTAGTTCGATTCCGGGCTGCAGAACAGATAAACCGCGTCAGCGGCCTCTTCCGGCGTACCGCCGCGGCCGAGCGGGATCATCCTGGCCATGGCGTCGAGCATCTGCGGCTGCACGCCGACCTTGATGTCGCGGCCGGCGACGTCGATGGTCTTCTGCTGGGCCTCGATCGGCTGGGTCAGCCGGGTGTTGATCAGGCCGAAGGCCACGCAGTTGACGTTGACCTTGTAGCGTCCCCACTCCTTGCACATCGTGCGGGTCAATCCGACCAGCGACGCCTTGGCCGAGGAATAGCTCGCCTGCCCGGCATTGCCGTAGAGGCCGGCGATCGAGGAGATGTTGACGACCTTGCGAAACACCTCGCGGCCGGCCTCGGCTTCCTTTTTCGCCATGATCCGGATCGGCTCGGCGGCGGCGCGCAGGATGCGAAACGGCGCCACCAGATGCACGTCGAGCATGGCCTGGAACTGCTCGTCGGTCATCTTCTGGATGGTCGAGTCCCAAGTATAGCCGGCGTTGTTGACGATGATGTCGAGGCCGCCGAACTTCTCCATAGCGGCGCCGACGAAGCGATCGGCGAATCCCGGTTCGGAGACGCTGCCGTTGACCGCGATCGCCTCGCCGCCGGCCGCCTTGATCTCGGCGGCGACGGCGTCACCCGGCGCGGCGTCGAGATCGTTGACCACGACCTTGGCGCCCTCGCTTGCGAGCTTCAGGGCAATGGCGCGGCCGATGCCGCGGCCCGATCCCGTGACGAGCGCGACTTTTCCCTTGAGCTTTGACATGTGTTCTTTCCGGTCAGAGAGCGATGATGGCTTCGCCGGCGAGTTTTGTTTCGCCGTTTTCGTCCTTGGTCGTCAGCGCGAGTTTCGCCCGCCTTTCGCCCTTGTGTTCGATCAGTTCGGTGACATGACCCTCGCAGGTCAGCCGCGCACCGAGCAGGGTGATCGCCGCAAACCGCGTCGAGAACGACCGAATGCGGGACGGCGCGACCGCATCGGTCAGCGCCTGGCCGAGATAGGCCATGACCAGCATGCCGTGCGAGAAGACGTCCGGAAACCCGGCGGCCTTGGCGAAGTCGATGTCGACATGGATCGGATTGTGGTCGCCCGAGGCGCCGCCATAAAGCGCCAGCGTATGACGCGTGATCGCCGGGAACGTCTTGTAGACGATGCGCTCGCCGACCGCGGGATGATCGAGTACCATTTCGCTCATGCTGCCCTCTAATTCCGCACCACGATGGTGCGCGCGGTGTCGGCGACATGAGCGCCATGCTGGTTGGTGATTTCGGTTTCCACGACCACCATGGTCATCGCGCCGCCCTTCTTGTCGGCGACGTTGGTGACGTGCGACTTGAAGGTAAGGGTGTCGCCGACCACGACGGGGGCGTGATAGCTGAAGCGCTGCTCGCCGTGCAGCACACGGGCGAGATCGATGTTCAGTTCGGTAAGGAACTCGAACGGGCGTTCGGCATCCATCAGCTCGAGGCAGAACAGATAGGTCGGCGGTATCGGCCGCGCCGAATAGCCAGCGGCGCGCGCGGCCGCCTCGTCGCGATAGACCGGATTTTGTTCACCGAGCGTGTTGAGGAAGAAGCGCAGCCGTCCGGGCTCGACGCGCGCGGTGACCGGCGTAAAGCTACGCCCGACAGCGGATTGATCGACCATGATTTCCCCTTAAGCGCGCTCGTACAGCGTCACCACGCAGGCGCCGCCGAGGCCGAGATTGTGCTGCAATCCCAGCCGCGCGCCATCGACCTGGGTTGCCGCCGCGGTGCCGCGCAGCTGGCGCGTCAGCTCGTAGCATTGCGCCAATCCGGTGGCGCCGAGCGGGTGCCCCTTCGAAAGCAGGCCGCCGGAGGGATTGGTGACGATCTTGCCGCCGTAGCTGTTGTCGCCGTCGTCGATGAACCGGGCTGCGCCGCCTTCGGGACAGAGGCCCAGGGCCTCATAGGTGATCAATTCGTTCTGGGCGAAGCAGTCGTGCAGCTCGACCACGTCGAGATCTTCCGGACCGATGCCGGCCGTCTCGTAGACGCGATTGGCGGCATCGCGCGCCATGTCGTAGCCGACCACCTGCATCATGTCGCCGGTCCCGAATGTCGATGGGGTATCTGTGGTCATCGCCTGGGCGGCGATCCGGACGTCCTTGCGCAGGCCATGCTGGCTCGCGAACTTCTCCGACACCAGCACCGCCGCCGCGCCGCCGCAGGTCGGCGGACACGCCATCAGCCGGGTCATCACGCCGGGCCAGATCACCTGATCCTTCATGACATCGTCGGCGGTGACTTCCTTCCGGAACAGCGCCAGCGGATTGTTTTTCGCGTGACGGCTCGCCTTGGCGCGGACCTTGGCGAAGGCCTCCAGCGGGGTGCCGTATTTCTTCATGTGGCTGAGGCCGGCGCCGCCGAAATAGCGCAGCGCCAGCGGCACGCCGGGAGCATCGATCAGCTTGCCCGCCGCCGCGTCGAAATCGTCGAACGCGCTCGGCCGGTCGGTGAATACCGAGCCCAGCGCGCCGGGCTTCATCTGCTCGAAGCCGAGCGCCAGCACGCAATCGGCGGCACCGGACTCGATCGCCTGACGGGCGAGGAACAATGCGGTCGAGCCGGTCGAGCAATTGTTGTTGACGTTGACGATCGGGATGCCGGTCATGCCGACCGGATACAGCGCGCGCTGCCCGCAGGTGGAATCGCCATAGACGTAGCCGACATAGGCCTGCTGGATCTTGCCGTAATCGACACCGGCGTCATCGAGCGCCAGCTTCGTCGCCGCCGCGCCCATCACATGATACGCCTCGTTGGCGCCGGGCTTGACGAACGGGATCATGCCGACGCCGGCCACATACACGCGAGACATCAGCTCCTCCGTAAATTACCCGTTGGACTTTTTATTACCAACGGGTAATATACGGCCCACGACACGCCCAAGTCAATGCGGGAGGAGCGGAAATCGATATGGACGCGCGCGGCCCCTCTTCCGATTCCTCTCCCTGGATGCCGTTCGAAAACCGCCGCCGCGCCCGCGACGAGAAGCGCGACGCGGTATTGCGGACCGCCGTGCATCTGTTTCTCGAGCAGGGCTATCACCGCGCGACCCTGAACGAGGTCGCCGAACGGCTGAACATCACCAAGCCCGCGCTCTACAATTACTTCCGCGGCAAGGAAGACATCCTGTTCGAATGCTGGGCGCTGGGACAGGAGCAGGTCGACGACTTCATCGCCGGGATCGACGCCGCCGGCGGCACCGGGCTCGCAAAGCTGCGCAGGCTGATCCACGCCTATGCCGAGGTGATGACCACCGACTACGGCGCGAGCCTGGTGCGGTTCGACCCGCGGGACCTGACCGAAAAGAACAGCCGGGTCGTCCGCGCGGCCAAGCGAAGCATCGACCGCACGTTCCGTAAATACATCGCCGACGGGATCGCGGACGGTTCGATCAAGCCGTGCGATCCGAAGCTGACCGCGTTCGCCATCGCCGGATCGCTGAACTGGATCGGCCACTGGTTTCAGCACGACGGCGCGATGTCGGCCGAAGCCATCGCCAACGAATTCACGGAACGGCTGACCGAGGGGTTGGCGGTGCAACCAGCAAGAAGACGGGCGGCGTCAACGCCCGCGAAACGCAGTAAATCAAGCGGAG
>JBAUUA010000431.1:0-1822 GCA_049582465.1 Bradyrhizobium sp.
AAGGTCAGCGCCGGCAGCGACGACACCACGGTGTCGTAGACCATGAAGCCGCTCCAGCCCATCGCGAGGTAAAGCCCGACCGACAGCCGGTCGAAGCGGCCCGGAAACGCCAGCTTGATCACGATGCAGAAAATCGCCACGCACCACACGCCGATCAGGAGCGCGATCGCGAAGATGCTGTCCTTCATCTGGGCGATGATCGGCGTGTAGGTCGCCGCGATCAGCACATAGATCGCGGAATGGTCGAAGCGGCGCAGCACCCATTTGGCGCGCGACACCGGCCACAGATTATAGGTCGCCGACAGCACCAGCATGGCCAGCAGGCCTGCGACGTAGACCGAGACCACCGCCACTTCCAGCGCGGTGGCGTAGATCGCGGTCAGCACGATCAGCACCGTGGCCGCGACCACCCCGCAAAACACGCCGATGCCATGCACGACGCCGTCAGCGATCAGTTCCGCCCGGTCGTAATTCCAGCGCATGGCGTCGGCCGCCGCATGGACGGAGGTCGAGGCAAGCTGCTTCAGTTTGAAGATGGTCATGGGGATCCGGCAGGCTTCCTAGCGAGAGCGATAGATCATAGCACTTTGGGGGTCAACGAGCCCCGAAACCCTTCGGCTCCAATAGTGCCCTAAGTATGAAACTTGATTTTGGACCGGCAATCGCCACCTTCCGGATAGGTTTCCAGTCAATTGCCCGCCAGATCGAGTTTTTCCCGCCGTATGGCCCCCCGTTTTTCCGAAATCGTCGAGGAAGCGCGCCTGTCGGCACGGGCGCTGCTGGACTATGGCGATCACTTTTTCAACCCGACGGTCCGGCTCGGCGTCACCGGCCTGTCACGGGCCGGCAAGACGGTATTCATTACCGCGCTGATCCACGGCCTCACCCGCGGCGGCCGTTTTCCGGTTTTCGAGCCGTTTGCCGGCGGCCGGATCGCACGCGCACGGCTGGCGCCACAGCCCGACGACGCGGTGCCGCGTTTCGATTACGAGAACCACGTCCGCACCCTGATCGAGGCGCGGCGCTGGCCTAACTCGACGGTCGACATCAGCGAATTGCGACTCGTTATCGATTATCAGCGGCAAAATGGCGCGGACCGCACCCTGACGCTGGATATCGTCGACTATCCCGGCGAATGGCTGCTCGATCTGCCGCTGCTCAACAAGAGCTATGAAGAATGGTCGCGCGAGAGCCTCGGCCTGTCGCGGGAGCGCGCCCGTGCGCCGCTTGCGGCGCAATGGCACGCGCATCTCGCGACCTTGAGCGCCGAGAGCCACGAGGACGAGCAGGCGGCGCTGACGGAGGCGCGGCTGTTCACCGATTATTTGCGCGCCTGCCGCGACGAACGTTTTGCCATGAGCCTGTTGCCGCCCGGGCGCTTCCTGATGCCGGGCAACCTCGCAAGTTCGCCGGCGCTGACCTTTGCGCCGCTCGATTTGCCCGACGAGGGCACCGCCCCCGAAGGCTCGCTATGGGCGATGATGGTGCGGCGTTACGAGGCCTACAAGGACGTGGTGGTGCGGCCATTCTTCCGCGATCATTTCGCGCGACTGGACCGCCAGGTGGTTCTGGTCGACGCGCTCTCGGCGTTTAACTCCGGCCCCGAAGCGCTGCACGATCTCGAGGCGGCGCTGGCGGGAATTCTCGACTGCTTCCGGATCGGCCGCAGCACGTTCCTGACCAGCCTGTTCCGGCCGCGGATCGACCGCATATTGTTTGCCGCGACCAAGGCTGATCACCTGCACCATTCAAGCCACGATCGGCTGGAGGCGGTGTTGCGGCGGACCGTGGCGGGAGCCGTGGCCCGCGCCGAAGACACCGG
>JBAUUA010000432.1:0-3566 GCA_049582465.1 Bradyrhizobium sp.
CGTCATTGGTGCCGTCGATCGTGATCGTGAATGAAAGGTGGTTGACCTCGTCGTTCGCGGCGAAATTGTTATGGACATCCACCAGATAGGTCAGCGTCACGCTCTCGCCGGCGGCGAGGAAATCGAAAGCGTTGTCCGGCAGGCTGTAGGTGATCGTCGCCGAACCGTTGTTGTTGTTGCCGGCGGTCGGAACCGGAACGAGATTGAGTTCGATCGCCGTGATGTCGGCGAGCTGCTGCGCGCTCAGGGCCGACGTGACATCGGCATGCGCCGAGTTGTGGTAAGCGACCGAACCGAACTTGACCTGGGCCGACGGAGTATCGCCGGGGTTGATGTCCGCCCAGTTGACCCTGACGGAGATGCTGTCCGGCTCGATGGCATGAGTCCTGCCGGCGAGTTCGGTAATGGAAAAGCCGGTCGTCGGATGGCCGCTGGCATCGAGGATGACCGCAGCCGGCGGACCCGGAATGTGGTGACTGGGGTCACCCTGCCCGGGCAGACTCTGCGGTGTCGCACCCTGGGTGACGTTGACGGGGATGATGACCGGAGTCGCGCTGGTGCCATTCGGCAAATAGATCGGCTGCAGCGACTGCGGAACGCCGAAATCGGTGAAGTGATCGAAGCTCTTCGGATTGGAATCCGTGAACTTCAGCGAGAACACGTCGGTAATCAGCTTTTGTATGTCCGGCGGCAGCGGGGCGTTGGTGATGGAGACCTGGCCCTGGCTGATGTTGATCTGCTGTCCGGCCTGATTGACGGTCGCGATCGGGGTCAGCGTGTTCTTGTCGAACAGGATGTAGGAACCGGTGGTGCCATCCGGCTCGACCAGCACCTGGAATTTCGCGTCCGGCGCGCCGCCGGTTCCGGGCACGTTGAAATCGATCTCGACCAGCACCGCGGTGCCGCGGATGCCCATGGTCGCGACCGGCGTGTCGACCTTCATGTCGCCGTGCTTGGCCGTCTCGCCGGCGACAAAGGAGATGGTGCCGGCCACCAGGCTGATCAGCGACGAATTGTTCGACCCGTTGGGGTCGTAGACCATTTCGTTGAGCACCATTCGTGCATTCGACGAGAGGCCGAACACGGTGCCGTCGATGAAGGTGATGCCGAGCGTCGAATCGGAGCCGGACTGGACGACGTCGCCTTTTTCGACGTTGTCGCCATTGTTCAGGATGATCGAAACGCCGTTGCGAACGATCGTCGCGGTGCCCGTGAGCTTGGTGACATGGCCGATCACCTTGCCGGCGCCGGCGCTGCCGTCGGCCTGCGCGTATTCGGTGTGGCCGGTCAGCGCATTGACGAGATCGCCGGTGAGGTGCGCGCCATCGGGCGACGACAGCGCCGCGCGCTTCTCGCCCTTGAAGTAATCGTGCAGGACCAGTTCGTGGTGCTCGTGGGAAAGGACGAGATCGACGCCTTCACGCTTGAAATCGCCGTTGAACAGCAGTTGCGAGTCCGGAACGATGATCGCGTCGGCCGGCGCATGCGTCGCGTGCTTGGTCATCGTCTCGACGTGGGCCTGCCCCTGGGGATGCAGACCGGGGCCGTCGGCCGAGAACGTGGCGTCGAATTTGCCCGCGTAATTCAATAGGGCCACCGCAAATGGTTAATTACTATATGAATTTCAATTGTCTAAACTTGCATATCACCGGGGTAAGCATTGCGAAACCATCTCCTGCTTGTGCAAGTCCTGTGCAAGCCGGCCCAGCAGAGGCGGTCCGGGCGGTCTTCTGGCTAAATCTGTCGAATTAGGAGGTATTTGAAGGGCTGGCTTGACGTATAAATCTCGCGATTTAAGGAATAGATCAGCGTTATCTATGTAATAACCAGTTATATATTACATCATATATATTTTACTAACCTTTCCCCTGCACCGCGTTGCACCATACTGCGCCATTTTCTCAGCTAAAACTGTGATCTAGATAACATAAGGCGCAATCTGCGGCCGATTAGCCATACCCGGCGGAAATCCGCAGCCGCACAACCATCGCATGTGGGTTTCGCCTTCTGCGAGCAGGTTTTGCTGCCCCGCGGCAGATGCGTAAAATTTTCAGCAAATCGGCGAGACGGCTTTCAGCCTGTTGCGCGCTTTCCCCCCGCCGGGGGCCAGCTTTAAGCAGAATAAAACGTCCCCCGGCCCATCATCGCCTGCGAAATGATCCGGTCACGAGCTGGCTACTGTGCCTCGCCGATGCCCGGACAATGGGGCGTCAAATGCGGTTTCCTGGTCGTTCGCACGCGTGGCGTGCCGTCATATTTGCCTGCAGCATGGTCTGGTTCGGACCGGCGCCGGATGTTTCAGCCGCATCGCTGATGACGCCCGGCGTGTCGGAGCTGATTCGCAAATCCGCCGAGCCGTTCGGCCTGTTCGCCGCGCCGCTGTCCGAAGGCGGCGTCGTGGAAAAATGGCTGCGGGTCGAGCGCAAGCTCGACGACGAAAGGGTGCAGCTGGCGCTTTGCGACGGCGACCGCGAACGCTGCGCCTCACCGGCCGCCCTTCGATTCCTCGCCATCGTGGACGATGCGCGCGCGCGCGAGGGACGCGCCCGCTTCGGCGAAATCAATCGCGCCGTCAATCTCTCGATCCGGCCGATGAGCGATGAGGCCCAGTACGGCGAAATCGACGTCTGGAGCTCGCCGCTCGTTACCTTCGCCCATGACGCCGGGGATTGCGAAGACTACGCGATTGCAAAATTCGTCGCGCTCCGCATGGCCGGAATCTCGCCCGATGATGTGCGGATCGTGATCATGCGCGACACCGTTCACGGCGAGGACCACGCGGTTGCGGCCGCGCGGCTCGACGGCGATTGGCTGATGCTGGACAATCGCCGCATGGCCATGGTCGCCGACGCCAATATCCGCAACTACCGGCCGCTGTTCGTCATCAATCAGGACGGCGCCATGCGATATGCCGATGCCCCGCTGCTGGCCAGCCAGCCGGCCCGGGCGCTCGTGACCCCGGTCGCGCTGAACGCGGCCGCGCAGCCCGGGCTGGTTTCGCCCGCCAACTGAATCCAGCCCCGCAAGCGCGGTTGCGGCTCCCGCCGGCCGGCCGGGACGTCCAAATACATTGACTTGTCCCCGCGCACCTCGATGATACGCCCGTAAAAGCTTTCGGGGAGAGTGGGGAGCGTGATGCGGGGAATGGTGCTGGCTATCGTCGCGGCCCAGATCGGCCTTGCCTGCCCGGCCCGCGCCGAAGGTCCGCCAAATTCCGGCTGGCCGATCAGCGATGCACTGCCGCTGTATGGCACGAATCATTGCGCGGTATTGAAGGGGCAGGCGGAGCGATTGTTCTGCGGCGATCCCGAACTCAGCGCCGTTTTGCCACAGCTCAACGCCGCGATCCAGGACCGCCTCAACCGACTCGCCAACCGCCGCCTCGCGATCGAGGAAAATGCCGAATGGATCAAGGATCGCGATTCGAGCTGCGGCATCCCGCGCAATCAAGCCATCTCGTACCAGGACGTCGCACCCATCCAGGCCTGCCTGTTGATCGAGACGCAGGAAAGAATCGGAATCCTGAGCGATCCGAATTTCGACTGTCTGGCGACGAACACCACCGC
>JBAUUA010000433.1:0-1674 GCA_049582465.1 Bradyrhizobium sp.
CGCGCAAAGCGCGTGGCGGGAGGGGTTGGGGGTGGGGGGTAGCGCGGCATTCACTGAAGCAGCGGTTCCTGCCGATAGACCCCTCACCCCCGACCCCTCCCCGCCGCTTCGCGGAGGGAGGGGAGAAGATGAAGCTCGTGGAGAGGAGCAAACTCATGCTTTGATCTCTGGCATGTCAAAGCACGGCTACACGTCTCGCGCCCTCGTTGAGATCAGCCACTCAACGCAAGACGGTGAGCCCTTGTGGCGCATTGGTTTGGCTTAACCCCAGCAGAGAAAGGCCAGGACGATGGATTTTGAGCACAGTCCGCGAGCGCTCGAACTGCAGGGGCGGCTGCAGGCCTTCATGGCCCGATACGTCTATCCCGTCGAACATCTCTATCAGGAGCAGGTCGAGAACGGGCATCGCCATCACCGGCCGCCGGTTCTGGAAGAACTGAAGCGCCGCGCCCGCGCAGAAGGACTCTGGAACCTGTTCCTGCCCGGCGAGCACGGCGCGGGCATCGGCAATCTCGACTACGCGCCGCTCGCCGAGATCATGGGACGGATTTCATGGGCATCCGAAATCTTCAATTGTTCGGCACCCGATACCGGCAACATGGAAGTGCTGTCGCTCTACGGCACGGCTGAACAGAAGAAGCGCTGGCTCGAGCCGCTGCTCGCGGGCGAAATCCGCTCGGCCTTCTCGATGACAGAGCCGGCGGTGGCGTCCAGCGACGCTACCAACATCCAGTGCAGCATTCGCCGCGACGGCGCCGACTACGTCATCCAGGGTCGCAAATGGTTCACGTCAGGCGCCATGAGCGAGGACTGCAGGATCCTGATCGTGATGGGCAAGACCGATCCCGACAATCCCAACAAGCACCTGCAGCAGTCGATGGTGCTGGTGCCGCGCGAGACGCCGGGGATTCGCATCGTGCGTGACATGCGCGTGTTCGGCTATGACGACGCGCCGGTCGGCCATCCCGAGATCGTCTACGACAACGTCCGGGTTCCCGCCGCCAACATCCTGCTCGGCGAAGGCCGCGGTTTTGAAATTGCGCAGGGTCGCCTCGGCCCGGGGCGCATCCATCATTGCATGCGGCTGATCGGCTGCGCGCAGCGCGCGCTGGAACTGATGTGCGCCCGCGCCCAGTCTCGCACAGCCTTCGGAAAAACGCTCGGCGAGCAAGGCTCGGTGCGCGAGGACATCGCCCATTCCTGGTGCGAGATCGAACAGGCGCGGCTGCTGACGCTGCGCGCGGCCGAGAAGATGGACCGCGAGGGCAACAAGGCGGCGCGCGACATGATCGCGGCGGCGAAAGTCGTGGTGCCCAGCATGGCCGCCCGCGTGATCGACCGCGCGATCCAGATCCATGGCGCCGCCGGCGTCTCGCAGGACACGTTTCTCGCGGAAGCTTACACCTATGCGCGGTTCATGCGGCTCGGCGACGGCCCGGATCAGGTCCATCTCGCGCAGCTCGGCCGGGGCCTCCTGAAGCGCTACGGCGCGTCCGCCTGATTACTTCGCCTTCATGCCGGGCAAGGTGCCCATCATCTTGCAGAGGACCATCAGCATCACCTCGTCGGCGCCGCCGCCGATCGAGGTCAGGCGCGAGTCGCGATAGGCGCGGCTGACCGGGGTTTCGTTCATGAAGCCCATGCCGCCCCAATATTGCAGGCAGGCATCGGTCA
>JBAUUA010000434.1:0-1890 GCA_049582465.1 Bradyrhizobium sp.
CATGAACGCCAGCAGGTCGCGGATGTGTACGATGCCCTCGGGGTCGTCGAGGGTTTCGTTGTAGACGACGAGCCGCGAATGCGCCGCGCTTTCGAACAGGCTCATCAATTCGCCGAGCGGGATGTCACGCTTGACCGCGACGATGTCGGCGCGATGGATCATCACGTCGGCGATACGCCGCTCGTGCAGGCCGAGGATGTTGCGCAGCATGGTGCGCTCGATGGCGGAAAAGCCGACCTCGTCCGGCGTGGAAGCGTCGAGCACCACCTGCAGATCGTCGCGGACCGATCCGGGCTTCCAGCCGAACAGCGTTCGGATCGCCCGCGTCAGCCAGTTGTCGGCGGCCGGGCGCAGCACTTCGACCTGCGGCACCACCGCCGGCAGGTTGCGCGTGTTGCGCGGATTGTCGTGGGTCGGTTCGGAGTCCGGCATTTCAGTTCATCCGCTCCCGGCCCGCATGGGGATCTCGGTCCGCATACGGATCGGGAATGCCGAGCTGCGCCAGAATCTCCGTTTCCAGAGCCTCCATGACCTCGGCCTCGTCGTCCTTCTCGTGATCGTAGCCGATCAGATGCAGGAAGCCATGGACCGCCAGATGGCTGAGGTGATGGTCGAACGGCTTTTGCTCGTCATCGGCTTCCTTGCGCGTCGTCTCATAGGCGATCGCGATGTCGCCGAGCATGCGCGGCGCGTCGTCCGGGCCGCTCGCGCCGGTCGGCTGCAGCGCCGGAAACGACAGCACGTTGGTCGGCTTGTCGATGCCGCGCCAGTTGCAGTTCAGCGTGCGGATGCCGGCATCGTCGGTCAGCATGACCGCGAGCTCGGCCTCGCCCGTATCGGCATCGACCATCTCGGCGGCCGCGGCAATGGCGCGCTGGATCACCGCTTCGGCGTCGGGCTCGCTCTGCCAGCCGTCGGCGACGACGAGAACCTCGGTCATGGGAAGGGCAGTGTGCGCCATCGCTCCGGAATTTCTTTTGCGCCCCGAAATCGTTTCGGGCGCGCCTCTCGCGGCGGATTTTCGCATCAAGGCTTGCTGGTTGCCGGCCGCTGCGGCAATCCTTCATAGGCGGCGACGATCCGCGCCACCAGTTCGTGGCGGATCACGTCTTCGGCCGTGAATTTCACCTGCGCGATGCCCTCGACGCCGTCGAGCAGTTTGGCGGCCTCCGCCAGGCCCGAGGTCTGGCCGTTCGGCAGGTCGACCTGGGACGGATCGCCGGTGATGATCATGCGGCTGTTTTCGCCGAGCCTCGTCAGGAACATCTTCATCTGCATCGAGGTGGTGTTCTGCGCCTCGTCCAGGATGATGGCGGCATTGGTCAGGGTGCGGCCGCGCATGAAGGCGAGCGGCGCGATCTCGATCTCGCCGGCCTGCAGCGCCCGCTCGACAATGCGGGCATCCATCAGGTCGTACAACGCGTCGTAGATCGGCCGCAGGTAGGGATCGACCTTCTCGCGCAGATCGCCCGGCAGGAAGCCAAGCCGTTCGCCGGCTTCGACCGCGGGGCGCGACAGGATGATGCGATCGACTTCCTTGCGTTCGAACAATTGCGCGGCGTGCGCCACCGCGAGCCAGGTCTTGCCGGTGCCGGCGGGGCCGATGCCGAATACCAGCTCGTGGCGTTTCAGCGCGCGAATATAGGAATCCTGCGCGGCGGTGCGTGCCCGCACCGGACGCTTGCGCAGATTGATGGTCTCGAACGCCGATTTGGCGGTTTTGGCGTCGAATTCGAACAGCGAGCCCTGCGCGATCACGGCGCGTATCGCGCCTTCCACCTCGCCCTGGTCCAGATCGTGCCCCTGGACGGCCTGCGCATACAGCGTCTCCAGCACGCGCCGGGCGGCGTCGCAGCCGTCGCGCGATCCGGCGATGGTGATGTGATTGCC
>JBAUUA010000435.1:0-4751 GCA_049582465.1 Bradyrhizobium sp.
GTCTGACATGGCTGCGCCGTGGCAGCATGCAGCCCTGCTTGGCGCAGCACCGGGACATGCATGACCACCCAGCGACGAAGCTACGAGAGCGGTCACAAGCCAAAATGCCTGGTTATCGTCGACGACACTGCTGAATGGGACCGCGCTGTCTATTATGCCAGCCGCTGGGCGTTGCGCGGCGGCGGCGGCGTGGTGATGCTGCGCATCATCGAGACCGAGGACCAGAACCAGCAATGGCTGGGGGTTGCCGAAGTCATGCGCGCCGAAGCGCATGAGGAAGCCGATGCCGCGCTCGATCGCGCCGCCGGCCGCGCCAGCGCCATCGCCGCGATCACCCCCGAGCGCGTGATTCGCGAGGGCGATCCGACCGAGCAGATCCTCGACGTCATCGACAAGGACGCCGATATCGCCGTGCTGGTGCTGGCCGCCAATGCGGGGCCGGAAGGCCCCGGCCCGCTCATCACCATGATCGCCAGTGCGGTCGGCTCGTTCCCGATACCAGTCACCATCATACCGGGCGATTTGAGCGACGCGGAAATCGACGCATTGTCGTAGTTCCGGCGGACAATACACCATTGATCCGGCTGCGAAACCCTGCCCTGCGCCCCTTGATCGTGCATCCGCCGTCGCCATCTGCTATGGGGTAAGCCACGCGCCGGCCTTGAACCGGCGACGCCGGAGAAAGCCATGTTCATCCAGACCGAAGCCACCCCCAATCCCGCCACCCTGAAATTCATTCCCGGCCGCGTCGTGCTCGACACCGGCACGATGGAATTCACCAGCCGCGACTCCGCCGCGCGCTCGCCGCTCGCCGAACGGCTGTTCGACGTAGCCGGCGTCACCAGCGTGTTTTACGGCGCCGATTTCGTCACCGTCACCAAGGACGGGAGCGACTGGCAGCATCTGAAGCCCGCGATCCTCGGCGCCATCATGGAGCACTATATGTCCGGTGCGCCGCTTTTGGCCGACGGCAGCGCCGGCAGCGACGAAGCCGCCGATGAAGACGGCGAGTTCTTCGACAAGGCCGACGCCGAGACCGTCGAGATGATCAAGGATCTGATCGAAACCCGCGTGCGCCCGGCGGTCGCCAATGACGGCGGCGACATCACCTTCCGCGGCTTCAAGGACGGCATCGTCTATCTCAACATGAAGGGCTCCTGCGCGGGCTGCCCGTCATCCACCGCGACGCTGCAGCACGGCATCCAGAACCTGCTGAAGCATTTCGTGCCCGACGTCGTCGAAGTCCGGCCGATGTGATCTCGAATTAGTAGGGTGGGCAAAGCGAAGCGTGCCCACCAACTGACGTCAACTTCCAACTCTAAGCTGGTGGGCACGGCGCAGATGCGCCTTTGCCCGCCCTACCAATCCGGTGACACCTACGCCGCCATGCCGATGCTGGCGGCCTCTTCCGCGGCGCGGCGCATGCTGGAAGACATCTCGCTCGTCACCGTGCTCTGTTCCTCGACCGCCGCCGCGGTCGACGACACATATTCGTTCACGCTCTGAATCGCATTCTTGATCGAGTTGAGGGCGTTGACGACATCGGTTGAAATCCCGGTGAGGTTTCCGATTTCACTGCCGATCTTGTCGGTGGCCTGCCTCGCCTGATTGGCCAGGTTCTTGACCTCCGCGGCGACCACGGCGAAGCCGCGACCCGCTTCTCCGGCTCGCGCGGATTCGATGGTGGCGTTGAGCGCCAAAAGGTTGATCTGACCGGTGATATCGGCGATCAATTCCACGATGCTGCTCATCGAGCCCGCCGCCGTACTGAGGCGTTGCGCCTGCTGATCGGCGGCTTCCACCCGCTCCACGGCGTCGGTCGCGGTGTCCTTGGACCTCACCATCGCCTGCGAGATTTCGCGCACCGACGCGTTCAGCTCCTCGGCACCCGCTGCGACCTGCTCCATCATGGCGCGTACGGCGTCGCTCTTCTTGCGTGCGATCACCTGAGCAGTGGTGTCGGTGGCGTATTTCACCACCTTGTAGGGCCTGCCATTCAGGTCCCGGATCGGGTTGCAGGAGGCCTGGATCCAGACTTCCCTGCCGCCCTTGCCGATCCGCCGGTACTCGGCCGACTGGAATTCGCCGCGGTTGAGGCTCGCCCAGAAGGCGCGATAGGCCTCGCTGTTGCGCTCGTCGGGCGGCACGAACATGCTGTGGTGCTTGCCCTGGATTTCGGCGAGCGAATAGCCGAGCGTGTTCAGGAAATTCTCATTGGCATTGAGCACCATGCCGTCCATGCCGAACTCGATCACCGCCTGCGACTTGCCGATCGCCTCGATCTGGCCTTCGAAATTCGCGTTCCTGAGCTTCTGTGCGCTGATATCGGTGGCGAACTTCACCACCTTGAAGGGCTTCCCGGCATCGTCGAGGATCGGATTGTAGGAGGCGAGGATCCAGACCTCCTTGCCGCCCTTGCCGAAGCGCTTGTATTCCCCGGACTGCAATTCGGCGCGGTTGAGCTTGGCCCAGAATTCGCGGTAGGCGTCGCTGTTGCGCTCGTCCGGCGCCACGAACATGCCGTGATGCTTGCCCTGGATTTCGGCGAGCGAGTAACCGAGCGCGTTCAGGAACGCGTCGTTGGCCGTGACGATGGTGCCGTCGAGATTGAACTCGATCACCGCCTGCGCGCGGCCGATGGCCGCGATCTTGCCGGCGTCTTCCATGCTGCGCATCTTTTTCGCGGTGACGTCGGTAGCGAACTTGATCACCCGGTACGGCCTGCCGTTGCGGTCGAGAATGGGATTGTAGGACGCCTGAATCCAGACCTCCCTGCCGCCCTTGCCGAGGCGCTTGTATTCCCCCGACTGAAATTCGCCGCGGTTGAGATCGGCCCAGAATTTGCGATATTCGGCACTGTCCCGCGCCTCCGGCGCGACGAACATCGAGTGATGTTTGCCCTTGATCTCCTCGAGCCGATAACCGAGCGCGTCGAGGAAATTCTGATTGGCGGCAACGATCGTCCCGTCCATCTCGAACTCGATCACGGCCTGCGATTTGCTGATTGCCGCGGCCTGCGCGACGGCATTCAGCGAGGCCTGACTATTGCGCCATTGCAGCATCTGATGACTTCCTGGGAATGATTGGGGGGATGGAGATCGAGGCGTTTCTGTCCGTTGGCTTTTTCGTGGAGATCTTCTCTCGAACGCTCGACAAATCTCATGGATCAATTTCGCAGCTTTCTGCCAATATTTGTTTAACCCTCACAGCGCCAAGGGGACCTGCTTGGCGCTGCCGCTACGTTGGAAGAGTTGCGCCTGTGCCGCAGGCGTTTTCGAGTTGCCTAACGATACGACAAATGCGAGAGCATGCGACCAGATGCATCCGAGAGTCGAAGTTGGGCCGATTGGAATTCGGAAACTGGCGTCCGCGAATAACCCGTGAGTGGCGCGCGGAGTTCACGGCAAGCCGTGGTAGAGAGAAATCATGCTGATCCTCGCCATCGACACCGCGCTGGACGCCTGCGCCGCGGCCGTTCTCGACACCGATGCCGGCCAGCTGGTTGCATGGGAATCGGAGGCCATGAAGCGCGGTCATGCCGAAGCGCTGATGCCGCTGATCGCGCGAGTCATGAAGGCCTCCGGCATTGCCTTTTCAGGCATCGACCGCATCGCGGTGACCACCGGTCCCGGCAGCTTCACCGGCTTGCGGGTCGGACTTTCAGCCGCGCGCGGCATCGCGCTGGCCGCCAACAAGCCGGTGGTCGGCATTACCACGCTGACGGCCTATGCCGCCCCCATCGTCAGCCAGAACGCCGGACATCCGGTGATCTCGGCCATCGATGCACGGCACGACCATGTGTATTTTCAGGCGGTCGCCGGCAACGGAAGTTCGTTGATCAGGCCGCAGGTCGGGCCGATCGAGGAGGCGCTCGGCGCATCACGGTTCGGCGCGGCGCATCTGGTGGGCAACGCCGCCGGGATGCTGGCCGAGCGGTGGCCTGCGGATGCGCCGCCGCCGTTCGAGGTGGATGCGCAAGCGGCGCCTGACATCGCCTGGGTGGCCTGGCTTGGGGCGGCGGTCTCCCCCGCCACCGCGCCGGCCCGCCCGTTCTATCTGCGCGCGCCCGATGCCAAACCGCAAAAGGACCCGCTGCAGAAAGCCTCGCAGCCCTCCCCGCCATGATGGCATGGCTGTCCGGATGGTGGGGCGGCGGCACCGCCCTGGTCGAGCCGGCGACCCTGCGCGATGCGCCGAAGCTCGCCCAATTGCACGGCGAATCGTTTCACCGGGGCTGGGGCGAAGCCGAATTCGAGGCGATGCTGACCGAGCGCAACACGCTGGTGCATCGCCTGAGAATCGGCCGCAAGATCATAGGCTTCGCCGTATCGCGGCTGGCGGCGGACGAGGCGGAGATACTTTCGATCGCGCTCGCCGCGAGCCATCGCGGCCGCGGCCTGTCCCGCGACCTGCTCCTGACCCATCTCGGCCATCTCGCCGGCCGCGGCGTGCGCACCGTCTTCCTCGAGGTCGAGGAGAATAATCAGCCGGCCCGGCGGCTCTACGAACGGTCTGGATTTACCATTGTCGGCCGCCGGGAACGCTACTACCAGCAGGCGAACGGGGAACAATTGAACGCCCTGCTGATGCGCCGCGACTTGTCGTGACGCCCGCGCGGTGGCACAAGGGGGCACGGAGCGGGATCGGCAAAAAACGGGGCCAGTTTGCGTCGGATCAAAGCTCCGAACGACTAAATGGCGCAAGAAATCCCGGCCAAACCGCTTCCCCCGTAAGGCCAGGCGGCCCGAAGG